>VGYV01000672.1 GCA_016872855.1 Planctomycetota bacterium | reverse complement strand
GCGGGTCGTGTCGGCGTAGGTGTAGTGCCCTGCCTCCGTGGTGGCCGCCGCTCCCTGGTGCGGTGGGGGCGAGGTGCTTCGGATGAAGGCGAGGAGTTGCGTCCGGTCCTGGCTCCACGAGTAGGTCGCGGCAAAGCCGGCGGGCAGGCGGAGCGGCATATCGGCCTTCAGCGCGTCGGGCAGGATGGTGTGTGGCACAGCCGCCCCCGGCTGTGCATCGGAGGCGAAGACTGGCTCGGCGAACAGCTGCCGCGCGTCTATCGTGTGAAGCGTGCCCTCGGGCACGGGCTCGTCGCCCCACACACAGGCGTGGTCGAGCGGCAGCCGCGAGAGCGCCTGCTCGTAGCGCACAAGCGCCTTGCCTCCGGCGTCGGGGAGCGATTCGTTGCCCACGCGGATGACCAGGCGCGGGCGCTGGAAGGGCCGCGACCAGTCCACCAGCCGCCGCACAGCGCCGAGCACCTGCCGCTCGTCCTCGACCACCCGCTCCTCCCACGCCATCATGATGGGATTGCGAAGGGCCAGGCCTGTGTAGAAGGTCTCCCTCACCCGCTCGCGGTAGCGGTCGGTCTGGGTGGGGCCGCCGGAATAGCCCCAGAAGATGCCCTCGGCCATGAACACGTGGCCGAGCGCGGCGAGACGGAACTGCGCGGCGGCGGCCTCGATGGGCTGCTTGTCAATAAAATACGTGCGCATTCCGCCCAGGAGCGGCTTCCATCCCGCCTTGCGATAGGAGTTCGGGTCGCTCCGCATCCCGTGGTGTGGCTCGCACAGGAACAGGTGGTTCGGATCGCGGCTCTTGACGAAATCGTGGACGGCATTGACGAATGCCGGGCCGCAATCGGGGTCCCCCTCGCCCGCGGCCGTGAAGCCGCTGATCCCCGTGTCGTCGCGGAAGAGGGTGGTGAAGTGGGCGAGGTAGTCCTTGAACATCGCATAGAACTTGGAATCGGCCTTGCCGTAGTCGCCCCGCTGGTAGCCCGCTTCGAGGTACTGGGCGTAGGGCGCGCTCTGCTTGCCGAGGGGATAGTGGCTGAGGGCGAGGTGGAGATGCAGGCCGTTGCGGCGGGCCGCGGCGGTCGCAGCGGCGAGCTGCTCGGCCCCGTGGGGGGTGATGCGGCCCCCAGCGTCGAGCCGCTCCCACAGCCACCAGCCCTGGCACAGGTGGACCACCGACCAGCCGCAGCGGGCGAGATAGGCGTAGTCGGCGTCGAGTTCCTTCTCGGTCAGCGACTCCCACCAGTGGAAGCCATAGAGCGGCCCGCCGTGGTTGAAGTGCTGCCCCTCGTGCACCGTGCCCTGCACCGCCGCCCATTGCTGCTGGCCCTGGACGAGGGATTCCTCGACGCGGGGCACGGAGGCCCCGCCCACAGGAATGCCCTTGAACATCGGCGCCCCGCGATACGACCCCGCGAACGGCCCGATCGGCTTTCCCGCCTCCGTCAGCAGCTTCAGCTTCTCGTCGTACCCAATGAATCGCCCGTCGGTGATGCTGATGCGCAATCTCGTCTCAGGCACAAGCGACCTCCCCGGTCGGTGCTCGACCGTCAGCTGCACCTCGTGGTCACCCGCAGGAGGCTTGTGGAAGACACCCCGCCACACGCCCTGTCCATCATCCGACAAAGCGATGGCCTCCCCCCGGCAGGATGCCCCAACGCGACCCACGCCGTCTTTGCCCAGACGCTTGGCCTGCTTGTCGAGTACGACCGCGTAGATGGGCACACCTTCACCTTTCGCCCGATCCGCGGTGCGGACCACAGGCAACGAGGCGATGACGGTCTGCTCCGGTCCCCTCAACCGTAAGCCAAAGACGATGCTACCCTGCTCCTTCGGGTCCTTTGTGTGGGCGAACACAGCGAACGTGTACTGCGCGAAGCGGCCGGAATAGCCCCTCCGGGCACGGAGCAAGCCAATGTCTACAGAGAGCTTCCCCGGCTTCTCCTGCCACGGGCTGGCGTAGAGGGGCGGGCCGCTGCGGCCCTTGACGGCGACGACGAATTGCCAGGAATGCGTGGCCTCCTTGACCTCAAGCTCCGCGACTGGGTGCTGCTCGATGTGGAACTGGAGGGCGGGCAGAAGAGCGTGGTCGAACTCGGCCTTCGCGTCCCGCTTCACGAAGCGGGTCGTCTCATCGTCCACGTCGGACAGCTCGTTGGCCTTGCTCGTGAACCAGCGGGAGACCTGTTTCTTGCCCGTGAGGGGGAGCGGCGACTGGTTGGAGTAGCAGAGCACGGCGCCTTCGACACCATCCTTGTCGTCGAGCCAGGTCATGGCGCGGTTGAAGACCCAGGCTTCCCGAATCCCGTGCATCGGCTGCTTCTGGCCATCCCGCACCCAGAAGTAATCACCGCCGTCGTAGTCTGATACGACGCTGAGCGCGTTCGGAGTCCCGCCTTTAGGCGGTCTTGGGTTCGGAGACCCGCCTTCAGGCGGTCTTCCTGCGCCGTCCTTCCCCAGGAGCTTCTCCCGCCAGGCCGGCTCGATGCCCGCGCCCTCGGCCGCCTTCGGATAGGCGGGCGGATGGCCGAGGCCGAAGACATTGTCGTGTTCGTTGCACGTCGCGCGGCGGTTCTGGGCGGCGTTGTTGTAGTTCATCGGCTTGGGCACGTTGTAGACGCAGTTGCCAGTGACCTCGATGTGGCCGCTCCCCTCATCGAGGTAGATGCCGCCGGGGCCGCCGCAGTTGTCGTGGATGTGGTTGCCGCGGATGACGGTGCCGGGCTGAATCGAGAGGGTGTAGATGCCGCCGCCGTCGTGAAGCTCGCGCATCACGTGGTGGATGTGGTTGAGCTCGATGCGGTTGTTCTTCGCGGTCGTGGGGGTGTCGTAGAAGGGCTTCTGGCCGTAGGCCCCGCCGCCGGCGTCCTCCTCGCCCCAGCCCCAGCCGACCGAGACGCCGGTGTAGGGGAGGTCGCGGATTTCGTTGTGGACAATGGTCGTGGCCTCGGTGTAGCCGGCGAAGATTCCGACGCTGCCCTTGAACTCCACGCCGCAGTCGTGGATGAGGCAGTTGGTCACGGAGTTGCCCTTGACGATCTTGCGCGGGTCGTCGGGGTGGTGGTCGTCCTTCAGCACGTCGCCGATCTGGATGGCGGTGCCCGAGATGTCGTGGAAATGGCAGCCGATGATAGCGTTGTCCTGGCTGCCGACCTCGATGTCGAGCGCCCCGGTGCCGAGCTTCGTGAAGGTGCAACCCTCGAAGCGGATGGACTTCGCCGCGTGGCAGACGATGTTCGATGGGCTCTTGATCTGCTCGTTGTGCGCTGTCGTAACCGTGCCGCTTCGCTTGATGAGGTTCTTTGGGTCGTTGAGGAAGTTCGCCTGGACATCGGGGTGGCCGATCTCGCTCGGCTGGAGCCAGCTCCCGTGTGCGAAGGTGAGGTGGACAAAGTGGACATTGTGGACAGGGTGGACGAGGGTGCCGCGCAACTCAAGCAAGCGCTCGATGGCCGGGGCGATCACCTCGGCCTTCGCCATATCCTCGCCAGGACGAGGGATGTAGTAGACGGTGCCCGACCCGTCGCCGGCGCCGGGTGCCCGGCGGTCGAGATACCACTCGCCCGGCTCATCGAGCAGCTCGAGCGCATTCTCGATGTAGTTGGGGAGCTTGACCTGGACGCCCTCCTTCGTGCGGGCCATGGTGAAGTGGGGCTGAAGCATCGTGACGATCGCCCCGTCGCCCTCCTTCGCAATGCTCTTCACCTTGCAGCGCGAGTGGGTCCAGGTGACGATGTAGCAAAATTCAATGTCCTCCTGGTTGCCCCAGGCCGCCATGTCCGCTTTGGGCAGCTTGTAGCCGTCGGCGCCATGAAGTGCGAGGCCAGGCGGGGCATTGCCTCTGGCGCGGATGGCACGGACGCCGTTGACGTAGAGCTGGCGGAAGTTCGGGATGTTGGACTTCGCCTTCCAGCGGGCGCCGTCCTGGGCCCAACCTGTGATGGCCTTTCCGCCGCTGAGGATGGGGGTCTCGCCTTCGAACGCCTTGTAGACGACGTTGTGGCCGCCCGTGCCCGAATCCTCCGGCCCGAAGGCCAGCGTGCGGGCGAGGGGATACGTGCCGCCGCGAAGGATGACCACTATGTCGCCCGTCATCTTCGCGTTGACGGCCCTCACCGCGTCGCGGGCCTTCTCAATCGTCTTGAACGGCCTGGCCTCGGTGCCGGGGTTCTCGTCGGCGCCATTTGGCGAGACGAAGAAGGACTGCTTCGGCTCGGCCGCGAGGGCCAGGCCTGCCAGGAGGAGCCACAACGAACAGGAGGAAGGCATGTGACACCTCCAATGAGCGGGAACCCGGGCCTTCGCGTCCCACCCTCACCCTACCCTCTCCCTGGAAGGGAGAGGGGTCGCACCCCCCTCCCTCTCAGGGAGGGGGTAGGGGGAGGGTCGGGCGCGGGGAGCAGGACCACATTCACCCAACAAATCTAGTACTCTGTCAACACAGAGCTGATGGGTAGAGTTTCGTGAGCTTTCTCCTGGCATCCTCGATGGTGAATTGCCAGTTGATCGTGGCGCCCTTGGCGTTTCGCTTCGTCTCCCACGCGGCGACCT
>VGYV01000671.1 GCA_016872855.1 Planctomycetota bacterium | reverse complement strand
ATTCTGGACTACTTCACCATCATGACCTTCATCGGCATCGCCTCGGCGATGGGCATCCTGTGGCGGCGGATGAACCAGGGCGGCGTCTTCACAAGCCTCGTCCTGGCCGCCGCTGCGTTCGTGGCGGCCCGCTACGTCATCTACTGGCACCAGTCCAGCCTCGTGGCGAGCGGCCTCGTGTCGGTGGCCGCCGACGGCGCGCGCACGTGGACGGCTGGCGGCGCCCTGCTGCACAGGCTCACCGACCTGGGCTTCCTCGGGTGGGCCAAGGACGCCGCTGGGAAGGACATCCTGGTGTGCAGCCAACTGGTGGTGACGGCGCTGCCGCTCGTGACGGCCATCATCGGCGGCATCATCGGCAGCCTCCTCACGCGGCGGCCCAGAACCGAGGTCATTGAGAAGTTCTTCAAGAAAATCTACACGCCCATCGGCCAGGAGGCGAAGCTGGACCTCCCCTTCGACGAGGCCCTGCCGCCCGAGCGGCGGCTGCTGACCGCGGGCGGCCTGTTCCTCATGAAGCCCTCGCGCCAGTCGTGGACCGGCTTCCTCCTGGTCGTGGCCATCTGCCTGGGCCTCGTGGGCCTGATGGCGCTGCTGATCGGGATGTGATCTTGGCCTCCAATCGGCAATCGGCAATCTGAAATCGGCAATGGCTACTTTCCTCGGCCTCCACTACGCCATCTGGCTCGTCCTCGCCGTCTACTTCCTCGGCATGCTCGCCCTCGGCTGGTGGTCGCGGCACGAGGCGAAGGGGCGCGAGGGCTACATGATGGGCCGCCGCCAGTTCGGCGTGCCCATGATGGTCATGCACGCCTTCGGCGCGGGAACCCATCCGGGCGACGTCGCGGGTGTGATGAGCGGCGCCGTCCGCTCAGGGCCTTCGGGCATCTGGATTTCCTGGATGTGGATGTTCGGTACGCCCTTCTACTGGCTCATCGGCGCCGTGGTGCGGCGGATGCGGTGCCTGACGCTTGCGGACTTCTTCGAGGAGCGCTTCAGCCGCCGCGCAGCCGTGCTCTACACCGCCTTCGCAACCATCGGCATGACCGTCTGCGCCGCGAGCTGTCTTCTCGCCACCACCCGCACCGTGCAGGGCATGATGTCCAAGGTGCCGCCACACGTCTCCCCCGCCGAGGCCGACGCCTGGTTCTTCGGCATCCTCTTCGTCACCACGGGCGTGTTCATGGCCTACAGCCATTGGGGCGGGATCATCGCCACGATACGCACGGACTTCGTCCAGGGCATCCTGATGGTCGTCCTGTCGTTCCTCGCCATCCCGAAGGCGCTGGAACTGCTGGGCGGCTGGCCGGCCACTGTCCAGACGCTTCGGGCCAAGGGCGGGAGCTACCTGAGCCTGTTCTACGAGGGGGAGTTCTCGGCCCTGGCCGTCGTGCTCCTGTGCATCAACGCCCCCTTCAGCATCCTGGCCCAGCCGCACCTGATGACCATGTGCGGCGCGGGGAAGACGGAGTGGGAGGGCCGCGTGGGCTTCACCTACGGCGCCATGCTCAAGCGGGTCTGCACGATGGGCTGGTGCATCCTCGGCCTTTGTTGGGTGGCCTACCTGTTCAAGACCACGGACTACCAGCAGCCGACCACTGCTATGGCCGACGCCGCGTTCGGCAACGCCGTGCAGGAGCTCCTGCCCGTCGTCCTCCAGGGCGTGATGCTCGCGTGCGTGCTGGCGGCGGGGATGTCAACCGGCTCGGCCATCCAGGTCACTGTCGCCGCGCTCTTCTCGCAAAACGTCTACCGCCACTACATCCGGCCCGACGCCGACGACGAGCGGGTGGTGTGGGTGACGAAGCTCACGGGCCTGGTCATCATCGCGGCGGCGATGCTCGTCGCCATCCTCATGCGCGGCTCCGTCGTCAAGGCCATCCTCGAGTTCTTCAACCTCACCGGCGTGGCCGGCGTCGCCGTGGGCCTCGGCATCCTCTGGCGGCGGATGAACGTGGCCGGCGTCTTCGCCAGCATCATTGCAGGCTCCGTCGTCTTCATCCTCACCCGCATCCCCGTCGCGTGGATGTCCGCCGACCCTGCCAACAGCGCGCTCGTGCAGGCGCTCGTGCGGCTGGGCCTGGTCAGCGGCGGGTTTGTCTGGACGCATCTGGCGGTCTATGGCCTGCCGCTCTTCACGGGCCTGGTCGCGGGCATCGTCGGCAGCCTCGTCACCCGGCCGCCCGACGCTGCCCTCACCGACAAGTTCTTCAGGAAAATCTACGTCCCCATCGGCCAGGAGGCCAAGCTCGACCTCCCCCTCGACCAGGCGGTGCCGCCCGAGAAGCGCCTCTGCACGGCGGGCGGACTCTTCCTCGTCAAGCCCAGCCGCCAGTCCTGGGTTGGCTTCCTCGTCACCCTCGGCATCTGCCTCGCCCTCGTCGGCCTCATGTTCCTCCTGCTCCGCCTGTGATGGAACGGCCGGCGCAGACGGGCACACACACCACGGCTTGTGGTTGCCTTCAGGGCAGGCCACAACTAATCGCAAGTCGTCCAACTCGTCCAAGTCGGCAGGCTCATGTGGGAAGGTCTCATGAACCCCGGATTGCCGCGCCCTGCCGGTGGGGAATGGGTGTCAAAGAATGGGTGTCAAATCTCCAAATATCAATTATCTGCCGGTAGGGTCACTTCGGTAGTGGGAGTATAGTTGGCGTGAACTGGCGTTCCCAGACGGGTGGGAAGGCCATGTCGCGGACAACCAGCTCGTGCTCGCCGTCGAGGGTGGAGACGGCGATGAGCTGGGTGCCCGCCCAGCGGCCCCAGTCGCTCCCCGCCTCATCGGTCCAGTAGGCCATCCACGTGCGGCCGTCGAAGAGGAGCTCGGGGCGGACAATCCACGCGGGCTTGGTGACGTGGAGGACGCGGGCACGGCCCCGCGTCCTGATGCGAATGGCCTTGCCCTCCAGCTTCGCCTCGAAGGGGACCTCGCCGGTCACGGTGATTCCCTCGCCAATCTCCACCCACTTCGTGTTTATCTGCCCGTCGGGACCTCGGACCGTCCCGGGCTTAAGGCCGGTCGTGGCAACCGTTCGCTCGAAGGGGCCGAGAGACTGGACCACGAAGCCCTTGTAGCCGACCCACCCTGGGACCCCTTCGGCACCCCTCAAGCAGAGCACAGCACGGTCGGCGAAGACGCGCGCCGCGCCAGCCGTACCGGCGAACATCACGTCGTCGACGTCCAAGTCCAGTTGGATGTCGCTGAGGAAGCAGTAGTCGGTGGATTCGGCGGTGACGACCTTGATGCAGCCGGGGACCGGGGATGAAATGGCCGGCAGCTTCTCGCCATCCTTGTGGGGATAGACGACGTAGAAGAAGTCCTCGCCCGGCTTCGCGGCGACCTGGTAGATGGTCTTCGTCTCCTTGTCGCTGGCGTCGGGCACGCCGAGCGCCTTGCCGAACGTGCGGTGATGGTAGTTCGGGCCGAGCGGGTAGTCGAAGGTCATGACCACCTTGGCGTCGAGCGATTGGCGGCCCGCGAACCAGAAGTGGGTGCCCGCGCCGAACTTGGTTTTCATCTCGATGGTGTTGCCCTGCTGGACGATGTTCTCGGGGCCGTCGAGGTTCAGCCAGTGCCACCAGGCCGCCCGCTCCTTGCCGCCAGGAAACGTGTCGCGGATGACGAAGTAGTTGGCGCCCTCGGGCTTGGAGCTCTTCAGCAAGAGAATATGCCGCCGCCATTCGGCCGGCCATTTGCCGTCGCCGAAATACTCGGGTGGGTAGTGCTCGCGACCGACCGCGTAGTCCACGGAATCGCCGAAGGCGTAGTCCTGGATGGCGGTGTCGCAACGCCCGAAGGGCTCGTGGAGATTCGGGCCGCCGAGCTTGCAGCGGTTATGGTACACGGCGTCGTTCTTCATCGCCGGGCCGTAGTAGTATTGGTAGCCCGTGCCGGGCGAGAGGGGCGCGCCCTTGCCGTAGAGGACGACGTTCAGGTCGTCCATGTCCCAGTGGCTCTTGTTGAATCCGCAGCGGAAGAGCATGGCCGTCTCGTCGGGCGAGCCGTAGTGGGCGCGGAAGATGACGCCGTAGCCTGGGATGAAGGTGGTCTTGAGCGGGCGCGGCTTCTCAGGCACGTCGGGCAGGTAGCAGGCCGAGTAGTCGGGGTCGGTGCCCAGGCTCACGCGGTTGTTGCCGCTGACCGCGCGATGCATGTAGCGAAGGTAGCCGGCGAAGTCGGGGTCGGACTCGGCGAATGCGCCCGTCGAGATGCCGAGGATGCCTTCGAGGGTGTTCCCCGAATTGCCCATGCCGGGGAAGATGCGCCAGCCCTTGAAGCGGGCGTCGGGCATGGTGAGGTTGATGTCGTAGGTGAGCGCGGCCTTGTGCCAGCCCTCCTTCGAGAGGTCGCCGAAGCCGGCATTGCGGATGAGAATCTGGGCGAGCGTGAGCGCCCGCGTGGGGCCGTAGAACTGGTAGATCGGCGGCTCGAACCAGGCGCCGCCAGGCTCGGTGTTGGTCGCCAGCCGCCAGGCGGTGATGGCCTTGTACTGCGTCATCCAGTAGCGGTGCATCGGGTGGTCGGGGATGAGGGCGGCCATGAGGCCGAGGGCCGAC
>VGYV01000670.1 GCA_016872855.1 Planctomycetota bacterium | reverse complement strand
CGGTTGACGAGTGGCATGACGATGGGGAGTCGGAAGGCGGCGGCGATGTAGCACACCTCGACCATCAGGGCGTAGCCCTGGGAGCTAGTGGCTGTGGCGACGCGCGCGCCGGCGGCGGAGGCTCCGACGCAGGCGCTCATGGCGCTGTGCTCACTCTCGACGAGCACGAGCTCGGTGTCCACCCGCCCATCGGCGTGGAACTGGGCGAAGGCGTGCATCAGCTCAGTCTGAGGCGTGATGGGGTAGGCGGCGACGACGTCGGGGTTGGCCTGTCGGAGCGCCTCGGCGGCGGCGTCGTTGCCGGTCAGCGAGACGCGGGTCTGCTCAGCAGCGGTGGCCATGGCTTGGGTTGCTCCTGGGAGGGGGTTATTTCTTCTCCTCGGCCTCGGATTCGAGGACCATGGAGAGCGGCTTTCGCTTGTCGGGGCACTCGTGGGCGCAGATGCCGCAGCCCTTGCAGTGGTCGTAGTCAATGCCGGTCATCTTGCCCTGCTCGGCGTGGATGGACGAGTCGGGGCAGAGGATCCAACAGGTGAGGCAGTGGCTGCACTTGGCGGGGTCCCACACGGGGCGATAGGTTCGCCAAGAGCCCGTGCGGTAGCCGGCGGCGTTGCCGGCCTCGGGGATGACGCTGCCGGCGGGCATGGTCTTCCAGGTGTAGGGTTCGCTCTTCGTGCTCATTCGCTCTGGACCTCCTCGTAGGCGCGCTTGACGGCGGTGATGTTGCCCTGGACGACGCCGGCGCCGAGCTTTTTGAGGAACTTCTTCTCGATGTCGTGAAAGACGGTTCCGAGCTGCATGAAGCCGCTGACGCGGATGAGAGCGCCGATCATCGGGGTGTTTGGGATGGGGCGGCCGATGGTCTCGATGGCGATCTTCGTGGCGTCCACGGTGTAGACCTTTCCGTGGCTGACGCCGAGCCTCTTGCGGATGGCGGCGGGGGGCTCGTGGGTGTTCACGATGATCGCGCCGTCGGGCTTCAGGCCGTCGGCCAGGTCCTCGGCGCCGATGAGCGTGGCATCGAGGATGACCACGAGGTCAGGGGCGGTGATGGGGCAGTGGAGGCGTATGGGCGCGGAGGCGATGCGGGTGTAGCCTCGGATGGGCGCGCCCATGCGTTCGGGGCCGTACTCGGGGAAGCCCTGGGAGTACTTGCCCTCCTCGAGGGCCGCCTCGGCGACCATGGTGGCGGCTGTCTTCGCCCCCTGGCCGCCGCGGCCGTGCCAGCGAATCTCGGTCATGTCCTTTGCCATTGCAGGCTCCAGTCCAGTTGGTAAACGCATCAGCTCACAGGTCAGCGTCCGTCACCCCCGCAAGGTCGTCCAGCAGGCGCGTCATCGTCTGGTAGCGGACGTGGGGGTGTGGCTCCATGGCCCGCAGGATGATCTTCTCGAGGCGCGGGCTGATGGTCGGCCGCACGCTGCTCGGCGGCGGCAGCGGGCTGTTGAGCACGATGGCGAGGGCCTCGAACGGGTCCTCGCTCGTCCGCCGCGGCGGCTGGCCCGTGGCCACGTGGTACAGCGACATGCCGAACGCGTAGATGTCCGTCCCCTCGTTATACTTGTAGTCGCGGATCAGCTCGGGGGCCATGAAGCCGGGGCGCCCGGTCCGCAGGCCCCGCTTCAACACCACATCGCCCTTGCCGATGGAGACCCCGAAGTCAATCAGCTTCGCCGTGCCGTCGGCGGCGAGCATGACGTTCCGCGGCGAGATGTCGCGGTGGATGACGCCGCGGCTGTGGACGTATTCGAGGCCGCGTGCGGCCTGGCGCATGAGCTCAATCTTCCGGCCCTCGACGGCGGGCGAATGGGTCTGGAGCAGGCTGGACAGGTTGCCGCCGGCCAGGAACTCCATGACGATGTAGTAGCGGCCGTGCGCCTTGCCGCAGGCCAGCGTGCGCACGACGTTGGGGTGTTCGAGCTTGCTCGCCCGCTCCCCCTCCCACGGCTTGGCGAGCCGCTGGGTCAGCTTGTCGGCCACGCGGCAGCCGTACTCGCTGAGCACCTTGACGGCCACGGCCTGGCGCGTCTGCATGTGCTCCCCGCGATAGAGCGTCGAAAGGCGCCCCCCTGCCAGCCGCTCGACGGCCCGGTACTCCCCGTAGATCGAGGTGTCGGCGTACTCTTCGCGGGAGCCGAAGAACTGGTGCAGCAGCGCCACATTGCCCTCACCCCTCTCCCATGTCCGCCGCACATTATAGTGGCCGGGCCGGCGCGAGTCAAACCGCCCTTGACAACCCCCGGACGGCTCCGTATGATGCTGGCTGCGCGGGGCGCAACGCGCCCCCAAACGCAAAGGAGGAGCCGGTCATGAGACGACCCTGGCAACTGGCCTTCATCGCGTCCCTGCTCTCCGCCACGGCGGCCCTCGCAGCCGAGCCGGGCACCAAGGAGGGCACCCCCGCCAAGTCCCGCTTCGCCGTCATCATCCAGGACCGCGTCCCCGTCCAGTTCGAACAGACCCAGATCGGCGAACTCAACGAGGGGGTCCGCGTCGAAATCCGCGAGTCCCGCGACGACTGGTGCCGCGTCCGCGCCCTGTTCGGCAAGAGCTGGTTCGAGGGCTGGGTCCGTCTGGCCATGACCACCCCGGACAGCCTTGTAGACACCCCCGTGAAGGCCCTGCACGAGCGGCCAACGGACGTCTACCGCGACCCCTTCGACACCCGCCGCGAATACATCATCCCCGGCATGCAGTTCCTCGAGGTCCGCGTCAAGTTCGAGCCCGACGAGAAGAGCCCCACACGCGTCTACTTCGACTGGTCGGACGAGAAGACGGCCGACCTGTGCCTCCGCTACGGCCGCGACAGCAGAGCCATCCCCTACGGCTTCATCAAGCGCGTCCCAGGGCTCACCCGCGCCACCTTCGAGCGCGACGAGAAGCGCCACACCCTCATCCTCACCCCCGGCGAAGCCGCCATCGAGACCTACGTCTTCGCCGTCCCCGTCCGCGCCCGCGACTTCGACCTCGCCCTCAGGGACATCACCCTCCGCGTCCCCCCCGCGCCCCCCAAGCGCTGACGCCTCGCCAGGCGGAGCACGAATGCCTGAGGCCGCCGGGCTTGAAGACCTGCCCCGCACGCCTATGCGAGAGAGTAGAGACGACATGAAGACGCCGCCCGCCGACCCGTGCGAGTTCTGCGAAGGCCACGTGGAACACCGCATGGTCCGCGCCAGATTCAACTACAAGGGCCAGACCATCTACATAGACGGCGTTCCGGCCTGGGTCTGCACCCGCTGCGGCGAGCAGTACTTCGACGCCCTCGTCTTCAAGCACATGGAAGAGATCGCCCGCCACAGCGACCGCATCACCCGCACCGTGGCCTTCCCGCTGGCTGAGTACGACAAGGTGCCTGTGTGACCTCTTGTTCCCATATGGGGGGAGATGTCGTGTGCGCCGACCAAGATGGGGTAGCCAATGGCGAGTGGTCCGTTGAGCCATTCCTGCGGTACCTCGTAGGGGTTGCGTGGTCTGGACAGATCCTCGACCCGAAGACCGGCGATGCAGGACCGGCGGAAGTGCGGGCGTATACAGCCTTTGTAATTGAGGCGGCGGGTACTTGGTTCCTTGTGTCCGCCGCTCATGTACCTGTCGCGATGGAAGCAGACCTGAAGAGCGGCAGGTTCCACAGCTTGGTGTGTGCACTAAATAACTCGCCACGATTCTGAATCAAAGGCTCAGGAAGGAACGTGTGCCGGAATTGCGCAGGCCTGTGGGCGGGGCGTCTCTGCCCCGCGCAGGGTGTCGCGGGGCGCAGAGGCCCCGCCCACATTGATTCAGAATCGTGGCGAGTTATTTAGGCGATTGCTGGACTCCCTGTGCGAAGTCCCAGGTTCCGATCCCCTTTGATCTGCTCGACCTGCTTAGGACAGGAGGAGTGTGCCTCTGGGATGAGTGCGGCGGGTTGGACATCTGCGCCGTTGAGCTACGCCCGCTCTACCGAAGGCTACTCGAAGCGAATGGCATCGCCGCATTCCCGGAGGCGGATTGGGCTGAAGGGGACAGCCCGCCATCTGAGCAATGCTGGCTCCTGGGAATCCCAGAGGAGTGCGTGACAAGGGTATCCTACAACAGCCAAGAGGTCCTGATGCAAACGAGACCGCGCATGGTCCGCATGTGGAAGACCGACCAACCTCCGCCTAACCCGCGCGGAAACCGATGGCCCGCTTTCGCCGCCACGGTGCACCAGGAGGTTGGCCGGGATCACATCATGGGCATGAGTGGGGGACCGATCCTCGGTTGCGTGTGCGACTCGACGGGCATGGCACACTGGCGCCCAATTGCGGTGCAGAGCCGCATGTACGGCCAATTCGTGTTCGGCTGTCCCTTGACGGAACTCACCGGCAAGCTGCACCCGGCGCTACATGCCCCCGCTTAGGCGCTTCGGCCCCGCCCGTCCCTTGTGTCCCTTTTGTCCCTTGGGTCCCTTCTGGCGTTTGACTCCGCCGCCCCCACCCACTATGATCCCCTGCCGTGTGGGCAGCAGACCCCAGGACGCGGGGCAGGGACGCCCCGCCTACATCGTGGCTTGAAAGGAGCCGTCCGTGATTCGCTG
>VGYV01000669.1 GCA_016872855.1 Planctomycetota bacterium | reverse complement strand
GCCGGCGGGCCGGTCTGGGACATTGAAGGGCTGGCGGATGGCGGCTTCGCCGCCAGCGTGAGCGAGCCGCGCAACCAGGTCGTCTACTTCAACGCCCGGGGAAAGGAAACCCGCGCCCTCGGACGCTCCGGCGGACGGCCTCGCTGCGGGAAGATGCAGCCTGAGTCGTTCCGCAGCCCGGTCGGCCTCTGCGTGACGGGCAACGGTAAGCTCTTCGTGGCCGAGAACGCCGCGCCCAGGCGGTTCACCCGCTGGTCGCGCGCGGGCAAGCTCGAAAAGCAGTTCCACGGGCCATACTACTTCAGCGGCATGTTCGGCGTGGACGATGAGCGCCCGGAAGACGTCTACGCCGACACGCACTCCGACCTGATCCGCTATCGCGTGAACTACGAGACGGGCGCGTGGGAGGTGGCCCACTACTGGATCGGCGCCTACGAGCTGGCCGGTGTGCCCATCAAGTGGTGGCCGAGCATCCGCCATAGGGACGGCCGGACCTTCTGGTGCAGCGGCAGCGGGGCCATCTGCGAACTCCTCGACGACCGCGCGCGGGGCGTCGCCGCCGTCTATGGCGGCTGGGTGAAGAAAGCCGAGAACGGCGGCTACGAGCCGGTGGACTGGCGCCAGAAGACCGGCCTCAAGGGCACGTGGTCCGACCTGAATGGCGACGGCCTCAAGCAGCCCGAGGAATGGCAGGTCACTGACAAGCCCGCCTATCCCATCACGGCCTCCGGCCCCCAGCAGGGCTGGGGCGCATACTTCAATGAGCAGTTCGACCTCTTCATGCACGATTGGTCGGATGACGCGGCGGGCGGTGTCTGGGAAATCCCCGTCGCCGAGTGGAGAAAAGGAGTCCCAGTCTACCGCTGGGAGCAGGCGAGACAGGTCGGCTTGCCGCGCGGCCACGGCCTCCAGCACGGGGCGAGCGGCGCCCGCACGGCCTTCGCCCACCAGGGAGCCACGTACGCGCTCAACGGCGGCTACAACGCCGCCAACCTGCCGGGCGTCGGCCACGGGCACGACTACGAGTTCGCCCAGATCACGAGATACGACCAGGCCACGGGGAAGCCGCTCTGGCACGCGGGCGAGCGGGCTGCCAGCTTCGTCACCCCCGGCCAGCACTATTGCCCCACCGGCCCCGCCGGCGTCATCGGCGACTATCTCTTCTGGACCGACGAGAACAGCCTCGTCCACGTCTGGGACATCCAGCACGGCCTCTACGTGGACACGCTGCTAGAGGACATCTCCCGCGGCCAGGCCCCCTCGCCCTACACCGTCTGGGTCGAGCTGTTCAACACGCGCGTCTTCCGCCACCCGCGGACGGGCAAGGTGTACCTGATGGCCGGCAGCGACGCCATCCACGTCTTCGAGGTCCTCGGCACCGAGCAGAAGATGACTCGCTTCCAGGGCACATTCGAGCTGACACAAGAAGGCATTGAGAAGGCGAAGCAGCAGGAGCAGAGCCGCATCGTCCCCAAGGAGCGCACCCTCACGATCCGTCGCGCCGCCGCACCAGTCAAGATTGACGGCGATCTCAGCGGATTCACCCGCGAAGCGCCCGCTCGGATGGTCGCCGAAGCCAATCGCCAAGCGACGGCTCGCCTGCTCTACGACGACCAGTGCCTATACGTGGCGTTCGAGGTGGCGGACGACTCGCCCTGGAAAAACGCGGGCGGCGACGCCACGGCCCTGTTCAAGACGGGCGACGAGTTGAGCGTCTGGCTCGGCCCGTCCGCAGGCAAGCGGCCGCCAAGGCTCGGCGACGTGCGGCTCCTCTTCGCGCCCGTGGGCGGACGGGTCACCGTCGTCGCCTATCGCCCGAAGGTAGCTCAAGGCGCCAAGCCAGTCACCTTCCGCTCGCCCAGCGGCACGGTCACGGTGGACAAGGTGGAGGAGCTGACGAATGTACGGTCCGCCGTGAGGGTCTTCGAGAAGGGCTACCAGCTCGCCGCGGCCATCCCCTGGCCGGAGGTCGGCCTGTCGCCGAGCCTCGAACGCTTCGGCCTCGACCTCTCGGTCAACTTCAGCGACCCGGCTGGCCAGCGCAACATCGCCCGCCTACATTGGGGGCGGAACGGGGCGGCTAACGTGTATGACCTCCCGACCGAAGCCCGCTTCGAGCCTGAGAGTTGGGGGATCGCCGTGCTGGCGAGATAGCAGCAGGCGACAGCACGAATTCTCCTGGCACCCGAGGTTGGCCCGCTGAAGCAATGGCCCGAGCATGCTTGCGCGTGTCGGCCGGCCTGGGCCTCATCCCGTCTTGACCGCGACGACATCGTGACGGATAATCTGCTAGGCGCTTCAGGTCTGAGATCAGGAGGTGGTTTCATGCTGAGTCATCTCATGGTCCTTGTGGGGCTCGCCGCTGCGGACAACCCTGCGAGCGGTACGGGCCGCGAGATTCAGGCCGCCATAGACCGTGCGGCTGCCCAAGGCGGCGGCGAAGTGCGAATCCCCGCCGGCATCTACGACATGGAGGACTCACTCCACTTGCGAAGCCGTGTGAAGGTCAAGGGTGAGGGGGAAAGGACCGTCCTCCGGAAGCTGCCAAGCGTCACCTCACGTCTTTCCGCCGACCTCGGCTACGGCCACTACGATGTCTCGCTGGCCGAGCCGGACAAGTTCCACGTCGGCATGGGCGTCCATATCCACGACGACCGCAGCGGCGGGTTCTACGACACCGTCGCCTCGCTCACCTGGCGGGAAGGGGACCGCTTCGGCCTCAGCCGGATGCTCAACCACGACTACAGCCGCCGCTCCAACGCCGTGGTCACGTCAATCTTCCCCGTGATCAGCGGCTACCACCTGGAGGGCGCCTCGGTGGAGGACCTGACGATTGACGGCAACAAGGGGCAGAACGCGCACCTCAACGGCTGCCGCGGCGGCGGCGTGTTCCTGCTTCAGGCCCACAACGTCTCGCTCAAGCGGCTGCACGTGAAGGACTACAACGGCGACGGCATCAGCTTCCAGCAGTGCCGCAACACGGTGGTCGAGAACTGCGTGTTGGAGGGCATGGCCGGACTGGGGCTTCATCCCGGCAGCGGGTCGGTGGGAGCCGTCCTGCGGGGGAACGTCTGCCGTAACAACGGCTCGGACGGGATCTTCTACTGCCTGCGCGTGTCGTTCTCTCTTTGTGAGAAGAACACCCTAGAGAGCAACGGCGGCTACGGGATCTCCATTGGCGGCCGGGATACGGACCACTGGGTGCGCGGCAACACGATCCGCGACAATGCCAAGGCGGGCATCTTCTTCCGCGAGGGCGACCTTGCCATGGCGGGGAGCCGCAACCGGATCGAGGAGAACGTGATCGAGAGGAACTGCCGCAAGGAAGGCTCGGCGGAGATCGAGATTCAGGGGGAGGCCCGGGACGTGCACCTCCTCAAGAACACGATCCGCCCGGCCGCGCGCCAGGGCAAGCCGGTGAGCGGGATTCTCGTTGGCCCCAAGGCAGACCGCATCGTGGTCTTCGACAACAAGATCGAGGGTGACAAGGTCACCCCCGTCGAGAACCGCGCCCCGGACAGCGCGGTCACCACCCAGCCGCCGGCCAAGCCGCTGCCGGTCGGACCAGAGGCAGCGCCGAAGTCCGGCGCGGCTCATCTTGGGGGAGACCCTCGGTGAACCGCTCACTTACCCGAGGGCATGCCGGAGCAGGAATCAGGGTAGCAGGGCAATGACAGAGACTATGGGTCAGGCACGGAACGCCAGGGTAATGCAGAATGTCGCGGTGCCGATGCGCGACGGCGTGCCGCTGATGACAACGATCTTCCTGCCGCTTGCGCCGGCGGAGTCAGGATACCCGGCCGTTCTGGTGCGGACGGCGTATAACCGAGCTGGGTTCGGGCCAGGGGAGTTCACGGAGCGTGGCCTGACGCTCGTAGTCCAGGACTGCCGCGGGCGGTACGGCTCGGAGGGCGACTTCGTGCCGTTCGTCAACGAGACCCGGGACGGTGAGGACACACTGGCCTGGCTCGCGGCCCAGCCGTGGTGCAACGGTCGCATCGGGATGTTCGGCGATTCCTATCTGGCCGCCACGCAGTTCGCGGTGGGTGCGTCGGGCGTGCCGGGTCTGTGCGCGCTCAACCCGCGGTTCATGGCCGGCGACATTTGGCGGCAAGCCTACTATTGCGACGGAGCGTTCGGCCTAGGCCTGACGTGAAGCTGGCTGTGCTTCGAGGTAGGCGCTCGCACCAGCAATGCGGCCAGCATGGGCCTCTTCGGTTCTGGAGGTCTTCTCCGGGGGTGGCGTGGAACCAGCTGCTGTTCAGTTCGGTGGACCCGCTTCAGGCGGGCCGCCGGGTGATGGGGAAGACCGCCCCCTTCGCATTGACGAACTCGCCGTGGATGCCTGGTTCCAGCGGG
The DNA here is from genome assembly GCA_016872855.1 of Planctomycetota bacterium. Taxonomy (GTDB): domain Bacteria; phylum Planctomycetota; class PUPC01; order DSUN01; family DSUN01; genus DSUN01. Next base: position 201 of record VGYV01000669.1, on the reverse strand, counting down.
TGAGCGTGCGCCTGCAACGCGAATGGCCCGCTGAAGCTCAGCTACTGGCTGTCTTCGGCGAGCACCGAATCGCTTTGACAAGACCGGCATGCGGAAGTCAAGAGCGATTTTCGATGCGGAGTCCGCCGGTGCCCACGAGGTGGGTGGTTTTCGCGGACTCCAGGCCGGCTTGTCGGGCCGAGGGCTCATCTCTCTCGTTGC
>VGYV01000668.1 GCA_016872855.1 Planctomycetota bacterium | reverse complement strand
CATGGGGTTCGTGCACTCCCACCAGGTCTCGAGGGCCTGGGCGGGGTGCATGACGAGCTTCCCCTGGTCGTTGGTCTTGTAGTGTTGGTCGAAGAAGGTGAGAATCTCGTGGGCAAGTGGGAGGAGGGTCTTGTTGAGGAGTTCGCGGTCGAGCGTGTGCTCGTAATGGTCGAGAAGGAGCCAGCACAGCTCGAGGCCACCGACCCACTCCCACTTGTGCCAGCGGCTGGCCTGGAGCTTGTCGGCGCGCTGGTCCCACGGCTGCCAGCCGTAGGTCTCGCTGAACATCGGCCCCCAGAAGTAGATGCACTCGGGGTAGTAGGCGCCGTCGTGGCCGCAGTAGAGCCGCGTGCGGAACTTGCAGAGGGCGAGCAGATCGTCCACGTACATGCGGTAGAGCGGCTGCATGAGGTCGTAGTCGCCGCTCGCGGGCATGCTGACGTAGGACAGGCGGGTGTTCTGCCACCAGTAGCCCGGCCCCCAGCGGCGGTAGTCGGGATCGGACTTGCCGTCGGGCAGGGGCACGGTGAAAATGGAGCCGTTGAACTTGATGGGGTGGCGGCCGCGGCCGCCGCAGGCGCTGATGAAGCGCTGGAGGTGGTACATCTGGCTCACGTAGGCGGCCTCGTCGTGGACCGCGGCCGCCGCGTCGCCCCCGACCGGCTTGCCGTCCACGTAGAGCCGGCAGCCGCCGCCGGGCTCGGCAACGGCGGCTACGTGGGTCCATTGCCCCGCGGGCAGCGCGTCCCGCTGGGTGAGCTGCGTCTGGCCGCAGATGAACCGCAGGCTGTTGCCGGGGCAGGAGTCGAGCAGAAAGCCGTCGGAGCCGCCGATGGTGATCTTGTCCACAAGGCGCGCCCCGCCGCCGGCGAACTTCTCCGGCTTGGCCCAGACCTCGATCGTCAGCCCATCCTTGAAGCTCCACGCGGCGGAATCGGCGACTGGCCCAAGCGCCGTGCCCGAGAAGAGAAGCTCACTTCGCTTCTCGACGGGGGCCTGGCGGCCGAGCTTCGCCAGGGCCTGGACCTCGGCATCGCTGAGGGCCTTGCCGAAGACGCTTGCGCGCCCCAGCTCGCCTGCGTACCGGTTGCCGCCCTTCTGGTCGCTGCCGATCCTCACGCAGTGCGCGTTGGCTGGCACGGGGGAGGCCGATGCCGCCTCGACCCCCTCGGCCATCCAGGCGCGAATCCAGCTTCGGCCCCAGAACTCCGTCCACCAGCGCTCATGGGCGGCGCGGCGCGCCGCGAAGCTCTCCGCCTCCACGCGGGCAATCGTCCTGTCCATCTCCGCCAGCCACTCCTGCGGCGCGGACGGGTGGCGCGTGAGGACGAAGATGCTGAACTGGTGCGCCGTCCCCTTGGGCGAGCGAAGGCGGCGATCATCCACCCGCTCGCCTGTGGCAGCCGTGATGACGGCGCCAAACGTGCGGCGGAGCAGCGGGTCCTCCTGTTTGAAACCCGTCAGCCCTTGAATCTCGGCGAGGAGCTTGGGGCCGAACGACTTGGCGTTGTGGTGATACCAGCCGATGCGGCCCTTCTGGCCGGTGAGCAGCGTGTCGGGCTCGATGATCGTGGGCTGACGCCGGTCTGCCGGCGCGCCGGTCATGATGTCGCTGCACTCTAGGGCCTTGTACTCCTTGCGCTCGGTCCGCCACAACTCGATGGAGGCCGTGGCCTCGACGGGCGAGGCACTCTCTACGGCGACATGGGCGACCGGGTGGTTGGCATCCACCCACACCTGGAGGGCCGCTTTGGCCGCCCCTTCGCCCACCTGGACCCTCAGCGTGGCGTCGCGCAGGCTGAGCGTCTGGCGGAAGGATCTGGCGTCCTCGAACGGGTTCGGCTCCAGGCGGATGCGCACCTTGCCCACCTTCACGAGCCGGGCGTTGTCATCCCACGCATCCGCCTTGCTGATGAGGAACTGAAGGTCGCCGCCTGCCTCCACCCAGGCATTGAGGCCGACGTCGCCGTTGCCGAGCGGCATCGAGCCCCCATGGTCCTTGCTGGGCGAGTCCCAGACGACGTTGTACAGGCCCAGCGGGTCGCCCTCGCCGGCAGCGAGTGAGGCCGCGACCAAAGGTAGAGCAGCAAGCAAGCACAAATGGACATAGCTCATGGCTCACCTCGCTCGGTTGCCGGGTCAGCACGCGCCAGCAGTACACCACGGTCGCCCGCCTCGGTCAAGCGACGATCCTGCCATCGCCTCCCCTGGCCGGCAGGCAAGTCAGGGGCCGGTCTTCTTCACTCGCGCGCCATCTCGCCCAGGAAGCGATTGTTGCCGTTGCTGTCAGCGCCGATCCGCAACGGGAGCCGATTCGCCCGAATGGCTCTGGGCTTAGCGACCAGGACGGGTTCGGCCACGTTGGGCGGCGCGGCGGGGGCCTGCTCGGGCTTCGGCAGCGTCAAGGTTCAGCTCTTTAGCAGGCAGCGGCATGCTCTTCTCCTCGGCGATCGCGAAGGGTAGGGCTATGGCAACCATGGCTTGGACGGCAATGAGGCCGCCCGCAATGGTGGCTCTGCGATGGCAGCGCCCGGTCAGGAACCTGTGTGCAGCCATTTCGCCTCTCCAGTTCTGCGCTCACCGCGCGAGTACCTCGGACTCGTCCCCCGATAGTAGCGCTGACGCGGTGGGGTGGCAAGATACATCGCGCGCTCGCGTCGAGCGAGGGCCAGGTCAACCCAGTGCACTGCTTGGTTTTCTTGTCCCCGGCGAGTGGGTTGTGAATGGGTGGCCTAGTTAGTTTCTGTTGCGGAAAGCCAAGACTGCCTGAAGGCAGGACTCCAAACAAGGAACGAACGCGTTCGGAGTCCTGGCTTCAGCCAGTCTTTGGCTTCCGAGCACGGCCCGAGTTCGGCGAATTCGGCTTTCCGCAACAGAAACTAGTTACGCCCCTCCCTCTCGTTCCGAAAGGTCACGCAGTCGATCTACCAGACGAACGCTCCGGGGGTCTGCCCAGCCGCCCTATCCGTCATTGCGCACCGGCATGGCTGGGTACCCGCGCCGCGCCGGGATTCGATCGGCTCAACCACCAGACGGATTCCTGGTACTTGGGCTTTGAAAGGGGCAGGACGGCCGATTCGGCGGCGAGATCGACCGCTATCAGCCTGTTCTCTCAAGTTGGGGAGTTTTGTTGGGCATGTGTGCGGACAATAGCGCAGCAACTACCTCTAGCTCATTCGCCGGCAAGATGTTACGTGGCGAGGGCGATTTGGGCCGTTCTCTATCGGCGGACTACCCCGTTTCCGTAAAGTCTGCCAGGGTAAGGTTTAGGGTCGCGTAGCCCGGACGTGAAGGGCGAGAGCCGTGCCCGCGATAGAAAAGGACCGGACGATGATGCCCCCCACGCCCCCACCCACAACGTCCGCGACCCTCCCGCGACCACCAGACTCGCGCTCTGGTGGTCGCCCCACCACGGACGGCGAGAGGGCCGCACCCCTCTGTGCCTCACGAGGCATCCTGGACGCTGCCAGAGGCCACAGGAGCGACGCTCGACGCCCCGCTTGACTGCTGGCACCTTGCCGCCGCTCCATGTCGCCTCCTACGCTTCGCCCGCTGCTACCGCCCCCTCGCGATGCCCACCTTGCCCCACGTGCCCCGCTGGGGCGTCCAGCAAGGCCGCTGCGGGGCCGTCGGGCGCGGGCGAGGGCACTGTGCCTTGCAGTCAGGGGAGAGGCCACGGCGGGCAGGGCAGCAAGTGGCCCGCTTGTGGCCGGCGGGGACGGGCCGGTCTGGGTCAGGTTGCAGTCAGTGGGGAAGGGCTGGGGCGGGTCTTGGCGGGTGCGAGGGCGGGGCCGGCGGGTGAGCCGCAACCCACCCGCCGGCATGCCTGTGTCTGGCGTGGTCAGGACTTCCGGCCGTTCTTCCCCTTGCCGTGTGGCTTCGCTTCGGGGAAGCCGGCCCGCTCCAATCCCTCGTGAAGCATCTGGCGGCAGACGTGGCTCAGGTTCGGGGTGGAGTAGGCGGTTGCCTGGGCTTTGGTGAACGCCTCAAGCCGGTCGAACAACTCGGTCGGCATCTCCAATGTGATGCGGACGACGCCAGGGCGAAGCTCCTTGTATCCCATCGGGGTACTCTCCTTCCAAGCCATTGGGCCTCCCGCCGCCGACGTGCAGTGTGCCATGTCCGTGCCTGCCCCGCAAGGGCGCTCCGGCTGTCGGCGGGGCCGGGGCGCCCTGGGGCCGCGGTCAGGCGTCAAGCTCCATGCGGTGGATGGCCGCCCGGATATTGCCCTTGCAGTCGTTGAGGAGCTTGACGTAGTAGGAATCGGGCCTGCCGTCTATCCCCTCCTGCTGGGCGATCCACTTGAGGCGCTGGGCGCCAGGGCCGGGGGCGCCGTCGCGCGTGGCGAAGCCCTGGGTGTTGAACCAGATGGGGTAGCAGCGGGACACGAAGGGCGAGTCGATCCCGCCGAACAACTCGTCGTGCCGCGTGTTGGACGTGAAGATGACGGCGCACCTGTGGGGCATCGTCTCCAAGAGAGTGAGCCAGAGGCTTTGGGCCTGCGGGGCGATCTTGTCCACCTCCTCGACGACGATCACGCGCCAGCCCGAGCCGAAGAGGGCCGAATG
>VGYV01000667.1 GCA_016872855.1 Planctomycetota bacterium | reverse complement strand
CTTCTCCTACACCAAGCTCACGGTCGAGCCCGGCGACCGCGTGGTGCGCGTGGGCGACGCGCTGGACATCGTGGTCACGATGGAGGGGCAGGCCGCGTCCTCGGCCTCCCTGGAGGGCCGCAAGGGAGAGGGCAAGGAGGCCGCCGACCGCATAGCCCTGCGCCTCGCCTGCGAGAAGGGAACCGCCCGCTGGAACACCGGGCCGCTCTTCAAGGACCTGCGCTACCGCGTGGCCGCGGGCGACGCCCTTTCGCCCTGGCACCAAGTGCGGGTCGTGCCGCCGCCCTCCCTGAGCAAGAAGAGCGCCCTCCTCACGGCGCCCAAGTACGCCGGCAGCGCCCAACGCACCATCGAGTCGGTCGAGGGCAGCCTTCAGGTCGTCGAGGGCACCCAGGTCGTCCTCCGATGCCTCCCCGTCCACCGGGGTGCGGACCCCGGGCTGGCCTGCGTGGGCGAGTTGCGCCTCGACGGCCAGACCCTGCCCCTCACGCCCGACGCCACGGGCGCCCTCGCCTCCCAGCCGTTCATCCCGCGGAAGACAGGGGAATACACGATCACGCTGCGCGACGGCTACGGGCTCGAGAACCGCTCGCCCGAAACGGTCGCCATCAAGGTCGTGGCGGACCGCCCGCCGCTGGTGAGCGTGGCCAAGCCGGGCCACGACCTGCTCGTGCTGCCCGGCGAGAAAGTGCTGCTTGAGGCCGCCGCGCGCGACGAGTTCGGCATCCGCAGCCTCGTCCTCGCGCACCGCATCCTCAAGAGCAGCGAGGCCGCCGAGGCCTCCGAGCGCTGGCTCCGCCGCACGCTCAAGGAGGGCGGCCCCACCGTCGCCGAGCTGGCCGCGGCCGAGGAGATCGTGATTGACCAGCTTGGCCTCGTCCCAGGCGACATCCTGGAGTACAAGGCCGAGGCGGCCGACTACGCGGACGAGGCGGTACTCCGCCGCGGCACGTCGCCCGTCTACCGCATCGCGGTCATCAGCGAGCTCGAGCACCTCGAGCGCATCCTCGGCCGCCTGAAGGAGCTCCAGCTCGAAATGCTCCGCCGCGCCGCCACCCAGCACTCGCAGAGCGGCCAGGCCGACAAGCTGGCCAGCGCCCAGGAGGCCGCCGCGGGCGAGACCAAGGAACCCGGCACCAAAGGCAAAGAACCCGACAAGGGCGGCAAGGAGCCCGACAAGGGGGGCAAGGAGGGCGAGAACCCCGCCAAGGAGGGCGCGCGCCAGGCCCACGAGCGCCAGGCCGAGGAGACCCGCGCCACGGAACACCTCGCCCGCAAGCTCGAACGCCTCCTGCCCGAAATGGCCCGCAACCCCGCGACGCCCACCGAGATGATGACCCAGATGGAGCAGCTCAGCCGAGGCGTCCGCCAGACCGCCAACAACCCGATGCAGAACGCCGCCGACCAGCTCGCCAAGGCCGCCCAGGGCCAGCAGAGCCAGCCGGGCGAGCCGTCACCCCTCCGCATCGCCCAGGGCGAGACGGAGAGCGCGGCCCGCCAGCTCGAACAGCTCGCGCAACTGGCCGAGCGCCTCCAGCGCCGCGGCCTCCTCGAAAAGCTCGCCGCTGAGGCCGAGGCCCTCGCCGCACGCCAGCGCGAAATCCGCGACAACCTGCTCCCCATCGCCAAGGCCACCCTGGGCACCGACCCCAAGGACATGAGCGAGGAGCAGAAGCGCGACCTCGCCCGCATCACGGCCGCCCAACGCTCAATCAAGGACGGGGTGGACAACCTGGGCAAGGAGATCGAGAAGGCCGCGGGGGCGCTCGCCTTCACGAACCCCAGCGACGCCGCGACCGCCGAAGAGGCCAAGGCCAAGCTCGACGAGGAGAAGGTGGCCGACCGGGCCGGCGACATCGCCCGCCGCCTGGGCGAGAACGCCCTCTTCTCTCAAATCCCCGAGCAGCAGAAGGTCTCCAACTCCCTCCTCGCCGTGGCCGAGATTCTGCGCCGCCGCAGCGATGAGCTGGAGGCGTTCATGAAGGAGCTGGAGGAGTTCATCCGCCGCCAGAAGGCCATCAACGCCGGCATCGAGGCAGCGATCAAGAAGGTCGAGAGGGCCAAGCGCCCCGCCGAGCTTGGCAGCGACCAGTCCATTCTCCAGCGCGACGTCTCCGAGCAAGCCAGCGCCCTCCACTGGCTCGCCAACGAGATCGCCATGTTCCGCTCCCAGGCCGCCGCCAAGCTCGACGCCGCCTCGAAGGAGATGGGCGAGGGGGCCACCGACCTCTACGCCAAGGCCCTCCCCGAGGGCCTCGAGCACGGCAAGCGCGCCCTGGCCCTCCTCGAGGACGCCCGCGAGCGCCTCGCGCAGGAGATGCAGCAGATGCAGCAGGCGGCCATGAGCGCCCAGATGATGCGCGCCCTCCTCCTGCTCCAGCGCTGCCTCGTGGGCCAGAAGCGCGTCAACAGCGGCACCGTTCAGGCCGATTCCCTCCGCGCCAAGGAGCCCGAGGTCTACGACACCCAGACGGCCGCCCTCAGCAAGCGCCAGAGCCGCGTGCGTGTGGACGCGGCGAAGCTCGCCAAGCTCCTCACCCAGTTCCCCCCTGCTGTGGAACTTGTGAACAGGTCAGGGGAGAAGATGGATGTTAGCCGCATCGCGCTCGGCAGCGGCGACACGGGGAAGGAGACGCGCGAGGTTCAGCGCCAGGCCCTTCACCTCCTCGAACAGCTTCTCAAGGACTGCCAGGGCGGGATGTGTGGCGGGATGGCCGGCATGATGGCCGCACGCGCGATGTCCATGATGCAGATGATGGGCGGCGCAGGCGGCGGCTACGACGGCGGCAGCAATGCCCCGATCATGCCCGCCAACCCCAGCGAGGCCAAGGGCGAGGACTGGCGGCGCACCCGCTCCCGCTTCGACGAGCAGCTCGGCGCCGCCTTCGAGGGCGCCCTCCCCGCCCAATACCGCGACCTGCTCAACTCCTACTTCGACCGCCTCCGCAAGGAGCCGATCCGATAGACGCGTGACCCGTGACGCGTGATAGGACAAGACCATGAGCCAACACGTCTCCATTCTTCTCACGCGTCACGCGTCACGCGTCACGCGTCACGCGCCGGCCATCGCCCTTGCCATTCTGCTGTTGGCCGCTCCGTCATCGTCTTCCGGCGGCGAGGAGTGCAAAGTCACCCCCGAAATCGAGCGCGCCGTGACCATGGGCCTCGACTACCTGGCCCGCACGCAGAAGCCGGACGGCTCGTGGCCCGACCACTATGGCCAGGTGAGCGGCGTCGTGGGCATGGCGATGCTTGCCTTCCTTGCCCACGGCGAGATGCCCGACGAGGGGAAGTACGGCCTCGTCATCCGCCGTTGCGTGGACTACATGGTCAAGACCCAGCAGGCCAACGGGCTGCTCTCGAACGAGAGCGGCAGCCCCATGTACAGCCACGGATTCGCCCTCCTCGCCCTGGGCGAGGTCTACGGCATGATTGACGACCCGCGCGTCGGCCCCGCCATCAAGAAGGCCACGGGCCTCCTCGTCAGCTCCCAGAACCGCCTGGGCGGCTGGCGCTACAGCGTGAACTCGCCCGATGCGGACACCACGGTTTCCGGCGCGCAGATGATGGGCCTACGGGCCGCGGCCAACGCCGGCATCGAGGTCCCCGTCTCCACCATCCAGCGCGGCGTGGGCTTCTACAAGAGCTGCTTCTGCCCCGGCGGCGGCTTCGGCTACACGGGGGCCGACGGCCCCAGCCCCGCCCGCAGCGGCATCGGACTCCTCATCCTCAGCCTCTCGGGAGCCTATCGCTCCCCAGAAGCCAAGGCGACCGCCGACCTCATGCTCGCGGGCGGCGGCGCCTACGGCTACCAGGGCTACTTCCACTATGCCTGCTACTACGGCTCGCAGGCCATGTTCCAGGCCGGCGGCAAATACTGGCGCCACTGGAACGGCACGATGACGCCCATGCTCGTCAGCATGCAGGCCCGCGACGGCTCCTGGTCCGACCAGGGCAGCAGCGGCGGAGTCGTCGCCGCCACCGCCTTCGCGCTCCTCTCGCTCGAAATCAACTACAACCTGCTTCCGATCTACCAACGCTAGCCGGAAGGAGATGCCCCGTGCGCCGTTGGCTCGCAGCAATCCGTATCCTGGCCGTCCTCGCCATCGCCACGCTCCTCCCGAACCGGCCTGCCATGTCCCAGCAGGCGCAAGTCCGCGTCCACTGCAAGGATGGGGTCGAAGAGGTCTTCGACCTCGATCTTGCCCAGGCCCAGCTCGAGGTCGAGCAGGAGGACGACGAGGGCGGCCGGCGGAAGATCTTCGTGCCCAAGCCCCGCGGCGCGGGGGACACGCTGGACGACTCGGCCAAGGGCGGCAAGGAGGCCGAGGGCGACGTGGTGACGACCGTCCGCGGCGACAAGATCGTGGGCAAGGTCCTCAGCATCGAGACGGGCGGCCGCCTCCGCCTCACCGCCCCCCACTTCGAGGGCGAGGTGGTCGTCCTAGCCTCCGCGCTCGACACGGTTGAGCTTCGCCCGAAGGAGAGGACGAAGGGCGACGACGTGGTGGAGCTGAGCAACGACGACCGCATCGTGGGCGAGGTGGCCGCCATCACGCCCGAGGCCGTCATC
>VGYV01000666.1 GCA_016872855.1 Planctomycetota bacterium | reverse complement strand
CGCTGCGTCTTCGTGACGGCTTGAAGCGGAAGGTGGCGGCGTTGGCGGAGCGGGAGGGGCGGCAGGAAAATAGGTGCCAGGAATAGAAGATTTTACATTTGCATAAGCCGAGGGATGGCATGAGGTTACGGGTTTTCGCGGCGCGCTGGAAGAATTTTTCGCAAGCAAATTCGGGGGGGGAAGCCTTTGTACAGGGTAGAGGGGGCGAGTTCTGACGGTTGTCCTTGGGTCGGCTGGGGTTGCGTCGAGCGCGGAGGGGGGCACACGGGGGCATGCGAAAAATGAAGATGCCCGGCGAAAAGTGAAGTACGGCGTCCGATAACCGCAGACCAGTGCGTAAGGAGTTGGCCAATGCGGATTTATGTCGCCGCCCGACTGGGCGCGGCTCGGGAATCAGGGCGCGGGGCGGAGTTCGTCGAGGGCGGCGAGGAGGGCGGTGATGTCGGCGGGGAGGGGGGCGGTGAGTTGCATTCGGGCGCCGGTGGCGGGGTGGGCGATGGCGATGCGGTGGGCGTGCAATGCCTGGCGCTCGATGAGGGGCGGCTCGTCCTCGGCAGGCTTGAGGCCGAGGAGGTCGGAGCGGTAGAGGGCGGAGCGGCCGCTGTAGAGGCTGTCGGCGACGACGGGGTGGCCGATGTGGGCGAGGTGGACGCGGATCTGGTGGGTGCGGCCGGTGAGGAGTTCGACGTCGAGGAGTGTGAAGCCGCGGTAGCGGCGCTGGACGCGGTAGATGGTGCGGGCGGGCTTGCCGCCCTGGCGGGCGACGGCGACGGCCTCGGGGTTGCGGCGGCTGCGGGCGAGGGGGAGGTCAATGAGGTCGCTGTCAAGCTCAGGTTCTCGCTCGACTACGGCGAGGTAGTGCTTTTCGACGGTGCGGGACTCGAACTGGGTGGCGAGGGCGGCATGGGCGGCGTCGGTCTTGGCGCAGAGGATGACGCCGCTGGTGTCGCGGTCGAGGCGGTGGACGATGCCGGCCCGCAGCTCGCCGTAGGCCGAGGAGAGGGTCTGTGTGTGGGCGGCGAGGGCGTTGACGAGGGTGCCGCCCTGGTGGCCCTTGGCGGGGTGGACGACGAGGTCGGGGGGCTTGTTGACGACGAGGATGTGCTCGTCCTCGAACAGGATGTCGAGGGGGATGTCCTCGGGGGCGATGGCGGGGCCTTCTGGGAGGTCGGCCGTGACCTCGATGCGGTCGCCGCGGCGGATGCGGTAGCTCGGCTCGGTGGGCGCGGCGTTGACAGCGACGCGCCCTTCGCGGATGAGGCGCTGGATGAAGGTGCGGGAGAAGTCGGGGAGGGCCGCGGCGAGGTACTGGTCGAGGCGTCGCTCGCTCACGCGGCCACGGATGGTGAAGCGCTGGCGGAAGGAGTGCGAGCCGCCTGAAGTCATGGGGCCTTCAGCCATGAGTCACCAGTGCCTTCCCCACGGATGGCAGGGGAGAATGTCGAATGATGAATGAAGGCAGAAGCGGGGAGAATTGTCTGCCGTTCGACATTCGATATTCGGCGTTCGTCATTCGACATTTCGGCCTTCTGGCTAGGGCAGAAAGGAACAGGCGCAAGGACAGGTTTCGGCCTGCCCCTGCGCCTGGGTAGGGTGGTCTTATGGCGGCCATGCCGCTGGAGCTATTTCTTGGCCTTCTTCGCGGGCCTCCTGGCTGCCTTCTTGGGGGCAGCCTTTTTGGCCGGCTTCTTCGCCGCGGGCTTCTTCGCGGCAGCCTTCTTGGCCGGCTTCTTGGCCGCGGGCTTCTTGGCGGCCGCCTTCTTGGCCGGCTTCTTGGCGGCGGGCCTTTTGGGGGCCGCTTTCCTGGGCGCAGCGGGAACTGGCGCCGGCGCGGGCGCCGGAGCCGGGGCGGGCGCTGCAACAGGGGCGGCCGGCGCCGCAGCCGGGGCAGCCGGCTTGGCCAGCAGGGCCTTCGCCACGTCCACGGCCGACGCCGCGTCGGGGCCGTAGCCGTCGGCGCCGATCTCGTCGGCGTAGCTCTGGGTGACTGGTGCGCCGCCGATCATCACTTTGGCTTCGAGGCCGGCCTCCTTGAGGGCGGCGACGACGTTCTTCATCTGCGGCATCGTGGTGGTCAGGAGGGCGGAGAGGCCGACGACGAGGCAGTTCTGGGTCTTCACGGCCTCGACGAACTTCTCGGGCGCCACGTCAATGCCGAGGTCAACGACCTTGAAGCCCGCGCCCTGGAGCATCATGCCGACGAGGTTCTTGCCGATGTCGTGCAGGTCGCCCTTGACGGTGCCGAGGGCGATGTTGGCGATGGGCTGGACGCCGGCCTTCTTCAGCTCGGGCTCGAGGACTTCCATGCCCCACTTCATCGCGCGGGCCGCGATGAGGACCTCGGGGACGTAGAACTCGTTGGCCTTGAACTTCTGCCCGACCACGTCCATGCCGGCGATGAGGCCCTTGTTGAGGATGTCGCCGACCGGCACACCCTCCTGAAGGGCCTGGGCGACGAGGGCCTTCGTCTCGTTCGCCTTGCCCGCGATCACGTTGTTGGCGAGCTCCTGCAAGTCCACCATGTGCTCCTTCTCCTACTTCGAGGGTGCGGGGTTGGCCGTCGAGGGCTTGGGGGTGCTCGGCGACCGCCGGCCGAGCTGTGCGAGCGCGAACTCCGCCTGCTCAGCGCACCATCCGGCGGCGGTGTCCGCGCGGACCTCTTCGTATCTCAGGCGCGCCTGGGCCAGGCGGCCCAGTCGCTCGTAGCAATACCCGGCGTGCCACTTGGCGAGTGCGGCGAGCGAGGGGATGGGTGCGGTGGCCGCCTTCTCGAAGTGCTCGGCGGCGCGCTCCCACTCCCCAAGCTCCAGGCGGGCCTTGCCCGCCTCGTAGTGGGCGGTGGCCGCGTGGCGGAAGTCCGGGAAGTCCGCGAGCAATTGCTCGGCGGCCCCCGCCGCCTTTGCCAGCTCCTCCCGCGCCTCCTGCGGCTTGTCGTCCCGAAGGGCGGCGGCGCGGCGCTGGTGGCCCTGGGCAAGCTCCAAGAGGGTGATGGCCGCCGCAGGCTCGCCCCGGTGCTCGGCGGCGAACTCATCCATCTTGGCCAACATCCTCGAGCCGGCCGCCTCGGGGTCGGACGGGGCATCCCGCGTCGCCTTCTCGATCATCTCGAAGCGCGCTTCCCACGACGTGTCGCCCCGGCCGCCGAACAGGCTCGACGCGAGAAGCCAGAGGCCCACAGCGGCCGTGGCCACGCCCAGGACTGTCCCCGCGCGGATGACGTAGGGCTCGGCCTTCACCCAGAGCGCCGAGAGGGTCTCGGCGAACTTGTCCGCATGCTTCACATCACGATAGCGAAGGTGTTTTCCCACGGACTTCCATTCCCAGGGGCCGAGGCTGGTACGCCCGAGAGGACTCGAACCTCTGACCTGCGGTTTAGGAAACCGCTGCTCTGTCCTGCTGAGCTACGGGCGCAGCCCTATGCCCTCGTTACTGGTGTGCGGCCAGCCAGCCAGGCCCTCACTCCTCCTCACTTGCGTACTCGACCAGCGTGAACACAGGATGGGGGTCGAGCTGCGCCCGGCCGCCCAGAAACGTCAACTCCACCAGGAACGCGCAGCCGACGATCACGCCCCCCGCCGCCTGGACCATGTCGCAGCACGCCTTCATCGTCCCCCCCGTCGCCAGCAGATCGTCCACCATCAGCACCCGCGTCCCGGGCTTGATGGCGTCCCGATGCATCTCCAGCGTGTCGGTGCCATACTCCAGCGCGTAGCTGGCCTGGTGCGTCGCGCACGGCAGCTTGCCCTTCTTGCGGATGGGCACGAAGCCCGCCGCCAGGTGCAGCGCCACCGCGGGGGCCAGGATGAAGCCGCGGGCCTCCGTCCCCGCGACCACCTGCACGTCCTGCTCGTAGAACGGCTCGCTCAGCCGCTCAACCGTCTCGCGCAGCAGCACCGGGTCGGCGAGCACAGGCGTGATGTCGCGGAACACGATCCCCTTCTTCGGGAAATCGCGCACCCCACGGATGGCCGCCTTTAGAGCGTCGCGCATGCTCCACTCCAGCCCCCCACGCGCCGCGCATCCAAGTTGCATAAGTCTAGCAGCTTGCTTCGGCGCCGTCAACTCATTTTTGCTCCCCATCGCCTCCCACACACACTGGGGGGTGAGTCTACCCTTCTGCCCCCTCTCCCTCGGGGAGAGGGCCGGGGTGAGGGTGCCCGCTCCCCCTCTCCCTCGGGGAGATGGCTGACTGGCGTGATGGAGACAAGGAAATGAAGCGAAGGCCCCATTCCCCTGCCCCGATTCCCTGTCACTCTTGACTCATCTTCACGCCATTAGGCTTTGGCCCCAGACGCTCTCTGCGCGGCGGACACTGGCCCAGGCCGGGCACGAGTATCGAGCCAGGGAAAAGGGGACATTCTACTTTTTTCGGGCGTGATGTCGGCGATCTATCTATCATTAGATATTACGGTCACTTACGTTACCGCTACGGTAGGGTGAACAATAAAGTAGCCGCTTCGGGGTTCTTTGTGGGTAGCCCCCAGGGGTTGTGGTTGTCGGTCGGCGCGAGCAGCTGGCGATCCAGCGCCGGCACAGGTGTATTTCGGCGTAAGTCCTTGCCATGCCTATGCTGAGG
>VGYV01000665.1 GCA_016872855.1 Planctomycetota bacterium | reverse complement strand
CACGATTGACGCCGCCCGCCAGGAGGCCGCCCGCCTCCACGCCGTCAAGTGGGTGCCCATCATCACCCACCTCGACCAGCTCCACGCCAGTGGCATCTACAAGCGCTACCCCGAGCTCCTGGGCAAGGGGAAGAAGGCCAAGGGGACGTATGGCGAGAAGTTCCATGCCCCCTGCTTCTCCCAGCCCAAGACCGCGGAGATACTGGCCGACTGGTTCACCTCGCTGGCCGCCACGAAGGGGGTGGGCGACATCTGCGTGTGGCTCTCGGAGGACCACGTGCAGTGCGAGTGCGACGGCTGCAAGGCGAAGGGGCAGTATGCCCTCGAAGCCGAAGCCTGCGTGCGCGCCTGGAGGCTCGCGCGGCAGAAGAACCCCAACGTCCGCCTCCGCATCCTCCTCACCCAGGGCAGCTACTCGACGAATGACAAGGTGCTCGCGGCGGTGGCCGACACGCCGGAGGTGGGGATCACCTACTACGACGGCGGTCGCACCTACGATTCGTCGCGCGAGCCGATGATCTATCCGCTGCTGGCGGACTTCGCCAAGAAGGGCCGCTGGCTCGGCTGCTACCCGCAGCTCACGGCCTCGTGGCGCATCGTCTGCCCCTGGAGCGGCCCGCAGTTCATCAAGGCCCGCATGTCCGAGTTCGTGGACAAGGGGCTGTCCTGCCTCTGCGGCTACGCGACGCCCGACAACCGCTTCTACGAGTTCAACATCGCCGCCGCCGCCGAATGGTCGTGGAACGCCCACGGGCGGACCGAGCGCGAGTTCGCCCTGGCGTGGGCCACCCGCAAGCGGCTGGCCGACCCCGAGAAGGCGGCCGACTGGGCCGTGACGCTCGGCCCCGTGGGGTGGGACGTCTACGGCTCAGGCATCCCCTACCCACAGTTCTTCGGGCGGGCGGCGGCCCTGGTGCGCGACCGCAAGCCGCCACAGCTCGGCCAGGGACTGTTCCGCTACTTCCCGACCCTCGACCACATTGCGGCTGACCTGGCTGCATGCGACAAGGCGACCGAGCTTGCCAACCAGCTCAATGACAAGGCCATCATCACGGAGACGCAGGTGGTCCGCGGCTACGTGGCGATGGTCAGAGCCATCCACGCCATCGCCGAGGCCGTCGCGGGCAAGGAGAAGCTGGCGGCGGCGAACGCCGAGCGCGCCCAGGCCGCGCTCGGCGAACTGCGGCGCGCCGGCGAGGCCGTCACGACCGCCCTCCGCGCCTGGCAGCAACACGTGGCCCCAGACTGCAAGGCGCCGCGCATCGCGGACACTGTGAACGCGACCGCCGACACGGTGGCCGCCATCGCCAAGGTCCTGGCAGCCCTGGGCGTCGCCCAGCCCCCTTCCGAAAAACACTAGCATATCAACGGCCCGCAGGCGGGAATGGCGTGGAGATAAGGCGCCAGATACCCCGGGAGCGAGAGGAGAGGACCGCCTAAAGGCGGGACTCCCAACGGGTTACGCGCTCGTTTGGAGTCCCGCCTTCAGGCGGCGGCGCCTTATCTCCACGCCATTCCCAGCAGGCGGCGGTCCTGACCTGAGAGCCGCCTTTGATACCCTCATCCTCTTCGCGCCCGCCGCGAGAAGCAACGGAAGGTGAAGATGGTGCCCGCGTAGATCTTGCGTTCTTGCGTTCTTTTCGGTTGCATAGTTGTTGCGGGCCTGGTATAATACGGCGGTTGAATGGACCGGTTGACGAACACGCACAAGCGACGTGTGCCCGCTGAAACGCTCTCCTTGTGACGCGCTCGCCATCGTAGCTCCGGCTCCCATTTGGCAACTTTGGCCGCGTGCGAGGCCCCTCAGCGTTCGGGGGCCGCGCGGCCGAGCCCGCGTTTGGCGATGCGCCCCATGCCCCGGACCAGCTCAAGGCGGCCGACTGCGGAAGGTTGTGATGGTCCAACTTGTGGAGACGGTGTATGAACATCTATGTCGGTAACCTGTCCTTCCAGACGGACGAGGCGGCGCTCCGTGCGGCCTTCGAGCCGCACGGCGAGGTGACCTCGGCGGCGGTGATCACGGACAGGGAGACGGGGCGCTCGCGCGGCTTCGGCTTCGTCGAGATGCCCTCGGCCGACCAGGCGCGCGCTGCCATCCAGGCCCTCAACGGCACGGAGCTGGACGGCCGCACGCTCAACGTCAACGAGGCCCGACCGCGCGGCGAGAGCCGCGGCGGCCACGGCGGCGGCGGCGACCGGCGCGGCGGCGGGCGCGGCGGCTACGGCGGCGGCGACCGGCGTGGCGGCGACCGGCGCCCCTCCTGGTAACTGCGCGCGACCAGTCCAACACTGGGGCCTGCGGCCCCGCGCGCCGCAGGCCCCAGCACCTCCTTGCCCGCGTCCCGCGGCGATTGGGCCACGATGAAGGTCTTGCTCCTCTACCCCGAGTTCCCCGACACCTTCTGGAGCTTCAAGCACGCGCTGAAGTTCGTCCGCAAGCGCGCCTCACTGCCGCCCCTGGGCCTCCTCACAGTGGCCGCAATGCTCCCGGAGACCTGGGAGAAGCGGCTGGTGGACCTCAACGTGCGGCGGCTGCGGGAGCGCGACATCGCGTGGGCCGACTGCGTGTTCGTGAGCGCGATGGCGGTCCAGCGCGGAGCCGCGCAACGCTTGATCGAGCGCTGTCGGCGCGCCGGCAAGCGCGTGGTCGCCGGCGGGCCCCTCTTCACGGCCGAGCCCGAGGCGTTCCCCGAGCCCGACCACCTGATCCTCGGCGAGGCCGAAGCGGCCCTTCCCCAGTTCCTCGCCGACCTCGGCCGCGGCCAGGCCCGGCGCGTCTACACCTCCAGCGAGTTCCCCGAGCTTCACGGAACCCCTGTCCCCCTTTGGCACCTCGTCGACATGCGGCGCTACGCGACCATGAGCCTCCAGTACTCGCGCGGCTGCCCCTTCAACTGCGATTTCTGCAACGTCACTGCCCTCTTGGGCCACCGCCCCCGCACCAAGAGCGCCGCCCAAGTGATCGCCGAGCTCGACGCCCTTCACGCCGCCGGCTGGCGCGGCGGCGTCCTCTTCGTGGACGACAATCTCATCGGTAACAAACGGCGGCTCAAGGACGAACTCCTCCCCGCCCTCATCGCCTGGCGCCAGTCCCACACGATCTCCGGCTTCCTCACCGAGACGTCCATCAACCTCGCCGACGACGACGAACTGATGGCCCTGATGGTTCAGGCGGGCTTCACCACCGTCTTCGTCGGCATCGAGACCCCCGACGCGGCCGGCCTCGCCGCCTGCTCGAAGAACCAGAACGAGCACCGCGACCTCGTGGCCGACGTCAAACGCATCCAGCGCGCCGGTCTCCAGGTCCAGGGCGGCTTCATCGTCGGCTTCGACACCGACACCCCGTCGATCTTCGAGCGCCAGATCGCCTTCATCCAGCAGAGCGGCATCGTCACCGCCATGGTCGGCCTCCTCGAAGCCCTCCCAGGCACCCGCCTCTTCGAGCGCCTCAAGCGCGAGGGGCGTGTGCGCGGCACCACCTCGGGCGACAACGTGGACGGCACGACCAACATCGTGCCCCGCATGAGCCTGGAGACCCTCCGCGAGGGCTACCGCCGCATCCTCCGGCACATCTACTCGCCCAAGCACTACTACCAGCGGGTCAAGACCTTCCTCCGCGAGTACCGTCCCCCGAAGCTCAAGGGCCGCGTGACGATGGCGGACCTCCGGGCTTTCGGCCGCTCCATCGTCCGCCTCGGCATCCTCGGCCGCGAGCGCTTCCACTACTGGAAGCTCCTCGCATGGACCCTCCTACGCCGCCGCGACCAGCTCCACATGGCCATCACCCTCGCCATCTACGGTCACCACTTCCGCAAGGTCTGCGAACTCCACATCCTCTGAGCCGCTCACCTCAGCCAGCCCTTCCGCCCGCGAAGCGAGCCGAGGACGCTCCTGAGGTGCCACAGGTTCCTCAGCGTCCTGCTGATCTCCATCTTGAGGTGGAACGTTGCGTGCAGGAAGTCCGGACCCGTCCTCCCCGCGATGGCGAAGAAGCGCACGAGCCGAATCAGCCGCAGCAGCGGCGCCGCACCCGCCCCAGGCCATTCCACGAACGGCAGGAACTCCACGCCGGCCAGCAGCACTATCCCGAGGTCCAGCAGGTGCCACGGCGCGCGGAAATGCGCGAGGCGCGACTCCGCCACATAGAGCTTCAGAACATACTCCAGCGCGAAGACGACGATGTCGAACCAGTTCACGGCCTCGAACACGGCCACCATGAACGGCGACAGGCGGAGGGCTAGCGGCATCACCGTCGCTGGGCTCAGCACCACCGCCAGAACCAGCATCAGATGATCGGTGAGGAGATTGTGAACCGGCCTCCGCAGGCGCTGCCGCACACTCGCGGCGTGCGAAGGAACTGGCCTCGGCATTCCCACGGCGAGCACCCCGCCGAGTGTGCTCCTCCCTTCAGGACGCCCCCAATCACACTCGCGGAAGCGCCCAAGTCAACGTCAGCGCGTCTGACGGGTGCAATAAGAAACTATCTCAGAACCCACGCGGGCTGCGACGCCGCGCCGCTCGCCAGCGAGCGGCACCGTCTGGCCGCAGGCAAGGAGTGAGGAGGAGGCGATGCAACGGAGA
>VGYV01000664.1 GCA_016872855.1 Planctomycetota bacterium | reverse complement strand
GGTGCGCGTGGGCGGGTCGAGCTGGGGCTGGTCCACGACGTCAATGGCCTTGGAGGGGCAGATGCGGGCGCAGCCGCCGCAGGCGACGCAGGCGTCCTCGTCGAACTGCCCCTGGCCGCGGTAGGCGGGGAAGGCCGGGGTGAGCTCGGCGGGGAACTTGGTGTTGGTGTAGGGGCCGGTGAAGAAGGACTTGATCGCCTCGGCGAGTTCGCGGAGCTTAGGCTTTCGCATGGGGGGCTTCCTTGCTGAGGCGGTGCTCCTCGTACTTGTCCACGACGCTCTTCTCCCAGAGCCGGACGCCGGAGATGTGGGCGCCGCGAGCGAGGGCGTGTGCGCCGACGGGAGAGGTGAGGATGACGAAGATGGCGCACAGGAATGCCTTGACGCCGAGGGGGGAGATACCGGCGTGGACGAGGACGCCGATGAGGATGAAGCAGGTGCCGAGGGTGACGCACTTGGTGGCGGCCTGGAGGCGGTTGTAGACGTCGGGCAGGCGCACCAGGCCGATGCAGCCGAAGAGGTCGAACCCCAGGCCGATGAGGATGAGGGCTTGCGCGATGGTCTCAGTCATCGAAGGTCCGTCCTTCCAGGTACTTGGCGAGTGCGATGGTGGCGATGAAGCTCAGGAGCGCCCAGGCGATGGCGATGCTCATGTAGAAGTCGGTGCCGCTCGGGAGGCCCAGGATGCAGCAGAAGCCGACGATGAGGGTGCCCAGGATGTCAATGGCCACGGCGCGGTCGGGCGCGGTGGGGCCGCAGCCGATGCGGTAGAGGCACAGGACGCTCGACAGCACGAGCGCGCCGAGCGCGAAGTTGAGGAAGGCCGGCGTCATTCGAAAATCTCCTTCAGCATCCGCTCGAAGCCGCTCACGATCTGCTCCGTCTGCTTCTGCGGGTCGTCCGTCGTCACGTTGATCCAGTGGATGTAGAGGTCCTGGCCCACGATGTCCACGCTCAGCGTGCCGGGGGTGAGGGTGATCGAGTTGGCGAGGAAGGTCTTGGCCAGGTCGGTCTGGAGCGTGGTTCGGACCCTCACGATGCCTGGGCGGATGGGCACGTGGGGGTGGAGGACGCGGTAGGCGACGTCGAAGTTGGCCTTGATGCAGGCATAGAGGAAGTAGGGGATGTAGGCGAGGAACCAGAGCCAGCGGCGCGGGTGGCAGAGGCCCTCGGGGACTCGGGGATAGATGTTGCCGAGGGCCGCGGCCAGGAGCAGGCTCACGCCCATCCCGGCGAAGATGTCCTGCGGGTTCACCGACCAGGTGAGCAGGAGCCAGGTGGCCACGAGGAGGAAGAAGAAGGCGATCTTTTTCACGGCAGAGGCCCTCCGAGCGCGAGCGAGGCCGCGGCGTTCCAGCCGGGGGCGATTGCCGCGACCGCCTGGTCGAGGAATGGGGCGCCGTGCGCCGCCATCAGGTAGGGGGCGAGGAGGCCCGCCGCCAGGCACACCACGGCCAGCGCGACCATCGCCACGCACATCGAGGCGGGGACCTCGCGGACGGCGGCGTGCTGGGGCGGCAGCTCGCCGGCGATGACGTAGCGCTGGACCTTCACGAACGACACGAGGGTGAGGAAGGCGACGAGCGTGGCGAGCGCGGCGAGCCACAGGTAGCCCGCCTGCACGGCGGCCACGATGATGATGAGCTTGCTCCAGAAGCCATTGAAGGGCGGCACGCCCGCAATGGAGAGCGAGGCGACGCGGCAGCAGCCGCTGGTGATCGGCATCTTGTGGGCGAGGCCGCCCAGCTCCTTGAGCTGCCGCGTGCCCGTGGCGTACTCGGTGGCGCCGGAGCAGAGGAAGAGGAGCGACTTGAAGGCGGCGTGGTTGAAGAGGTGGAAGAGGCCGCCGAAGATGGCGAGGCCCGCGACGGCCTTCGGCCCGCCGTGGGCGATGACCGCGGCCCCGATGCCCAGGGCCAGCACCACGTAGCCCATCTGGCTGATGCTGTGGTAGGCGAGCAGGCGCTTGAAGTCCCATTGCCCCACGGCCAGGAGCACGCCGCCGAGCATCGAGAGGCCGCCGAGGGCCATCAGGACGGTGGCGAACTCGGCCGTCGGCCCCAGGACGGTGAAGAACAGGCGGGCGAGGGCGTAGACCCCCAGGGCCTTGATGAGGACGCCGGAGAGCATGGCCGAGATGGGGGCGGGGGCGGAGGGATGGGCGTCGGGCAGCCAGGCGTGGAAGGGCACCATCGCGGCCTTGAGGCCGAGGCCCATGACGAAGAAGCCTGCGGCCACGTAGAGCGCCAGGTTCGGGGCCTGCGGGTCGGCGAGCGCGGCGACCTGCTGGCGGACCGCTGCCATGTTGAGGGTGCCGGTGAGATTGTAGAGGATGCCGATGCCGAAGAGGACGAAGGTGGAGGCCACGCCGCCGAGGACGAGGTATTTGAAGGAGGCCTCGAGCTCCTCGCTCTCGCAGCCGAAGGCGACGAGGGCGTAGGAGGAGATGGCGGCGACCTCGAGGAAGACGTAGAGGTTGAACAGGTCGCCGGCCAGCACCGTGCCGTTCATCCCGGCGACCATGAGGAAGAAGAGGCAGAAGTAGAAGCCCTTGGAGGTGTAGCGGCGCATGTAGCGGAGGGAGAAGAGGATGGCGGCGAGGGCCACGCCGCCGATGGTGACGAGCATCAGGCGTGTGAGGCCGTCGCACCGCAGCTCGATGCCCACGATCCCCTTCGTGGCGTCCCAGCCGCCCATCCAGTAAGCGATGTCCTTCACGCCGATGAGGCTGAGCGAGAGCGCGAGGAGCACGGCGCCCGCCAGGGTGGCCAGGAGGTCCATCAGCCACTCGGGCTCCTTGAGCTTCTCGAGGAGGGGCATCAGGAAGCCCACGCCGAGGGGGATGGCGACGAGGAGAGGAAGGGTGTGATCCATAGCACGGTTTCCTGACAACGGTTCGGCGTGCAGGTATGCACGCCCTACCCCTGGAGCTTCTTCATTTCGGCGACGTCGAACGTGCCGTACTTCTCGTGGAGCCGGATGGCGAGGGCGGCCATGAGGGCCGTCATGCCCAGGCCGATGACGATCGAGGTCAGGATGAGGGCCTGGGGCAGCGGGTCCACCGAGGCCGCGGCGAACTTCTCCGGCGTGTCCATCGCGGGCGTGCGGATGGGCGCGCCGCCCACCCCCGTCCTGTAGCCCATCAGGATCAGGAAGAGGTTGACGGCGTAGTCGGCGATCATCACGCCGAGGATCACCTTGATCAGGTTGCGCTTGCAGGCGATGGCGTACACGCCCACCGCCAGGAGCACGATGGCCAGGACATAGGGGATCATGGCGTCTGGTCCTCACGTGGGTTCTTCGGGCGGAAGATGGAGAGGACGGCGAAGACCCCAAAGAGGCAGGCGGCCACCTTGAGGCCGATGGCGATGTTGCACGGCAGGATGATGCCGCTGCTGAAGAGGCGGTAGTTGCCGGCCACGGCGGTGCCCTCGTGGCTGCCCGCGGGGACCAGGACGTTGTAGAAGAACTGGCCGCCGTAGTAGCCCAGGAGCGCGATCGCGAGGAACGCGAGCGCGCCCACGCAGTCCCACAGGTACGGCGCCCGCTCGCTCACGATCTGGTCCACGAACTTCTTTCCGAAGGCGAGGACCATGAGGATGAGGCAGGAGCCGAGGATGACGCCGCCGGGGAATCCGCCGCCGGGCGACAGGTGGCCGTAGAGGACCACGTAGATGCCGTAGAGGAGGATGAAGGCCGAGACCAGCGAGGTCACGGTCCTAACGATGAGTGTCATGCCGCGCATCGGGCTTTCTCCTAGGGAGTCCGCCACTCCGTGGCGGAAGATTTCCGCGTCGGAGACGCGGACTCCTGGTCCGCCGCGGAGCGGCGGCCCACGTGGCGCAGGAGGACGTATGCGCCAATGATGGAGGCGAAGATCACGGTCGCCTCGCCCAGCGTGTCGTAGGCCCGGAAGTCCAGGATCGTGCCCATCACGGCGTTCGCTGCACCCGTCCGCTCGAACGTGTTCATCAGGTAGGGCATGCCCATTGTCATCTTCGGGTCGCCGAAGGGCACCATGTGGGCGAAGGCGTAGTAGCACACGGCGCACAGGAGCGCGCAGAAGACCAGCCCGCCCGCGACCGCGAACGTGTTCGGGCGCGAGTCATACGTCGTGTCCTTCCGCGTCACGGTCGCGCGGATGAGGATGACCAGCGAGAGCACCTCGACGACCACCTGGGTGATCGCCAGGTCGGGCGCGCCCAGGAGGAGGAAGACGATGGAAAGCCCCGCCCCCGCCGCGCTGACGGAGACGACCGACGAGAGGAGGTCCTTCGCCTCGATGGCGATCACCGCCGCCACGATCATGAAGCCGATGAGCAGGTACAGCACGAGCACGATATCCATCGAACGGCTCCCCCCTCACAGGGGCAAGAGGTAGAACAGCACCACGGCGAGGCCGATGGCGCACCACGCCACGTAGACCGCCAGCACGCCGGTGTGCAGGTTCCGCAGGTGCTGGACCAGCGTGCCGCCGTAGCGGCCGCCGAGGTGGTAGACGTCGTACGCCTCGTCCTCGGCGTCGTGGAACATCCCCCGCAGGAACGGCAGGCCGCGCACGGTCTCGTAGAAGCCTGTGCCGG
>VGYV01000663.1 GCA_016872855.1 Planctomycetota bacterium | reverse complement strand
TGCCGCCCCCTGCGGGGGCTGGGCCTCTTGCACGCCGCGACCCACGGCTTACGCCGTGGGCTACCACCTGCCGCCCGCCCCGTGGCGGGCTGAAGGCTCCCCTCTACGCAAACCGGGGGCGTGTCAGGGGACCCGTGGCTTGACACGCCGGCACCGGGCCGCTACGCTGCCGTCAAGCAGCTCGCGAAAGGAGAAAGTGCCCGTGAAGCCATCCTTGCTTCTCGCCGCCGCGCTCCTGGCGCCCACGCCGGGTATTGCCGCCCAGCCGTCCACCCCGCTCTTCCACCGCGTCCCCGGCAACCTAGTGAAGAACGCGAGCTTCGAGCACAACTGGTTCAATCGCCGCTTTGCCGAGTCCCGCCGCTTCCTGCTCCTGTCGGCGTCCGACATGGGCGTGGGCGAGAGCGACGGCCACATTGACCACTGGCGGGTGCAGGCCCCCCTGCCCGAATCGTGGGACACGACCGTGGCGCGGGCGGGGGGCCGCTCGCTCCGCTTCGATAAGCCGGGGCAGGCCACCCAACTCGTCCGCTTCGCCGGCGAGCAGCACTGGCGGGCCGGCGGCGCACACTACGCGATGTTCCTGCCGATGGAGGAACGCCTCGCCGAGCAACTGGCGAAGCGCCCCATCGTCGTGGGCGCGTGGTGCAAGGCGAAGGACGTTCCAAAGGGCGCCGAGCCGCAGCTCAGCGTCTCTATCGAGTGCGCCGTTCG
Source organism: Planctomycetota bacterium (assembly GCA_016872855.1). Taxonomy (GTDB): domain Bacteria; phylum Planctomycetota; class PUPC01; order DSUN01; family DSUN01; genus DSUN01. Next base: position 3,879 of record VGYV01000663.1, on the reverse strand, counting down.
CCGCGGATTCGAGTCCACTCAGCCCGTCGCCCAGGGCCGCAACCAGAAGGCCGTCGCCTTCTCCGGCGGCACCCACGACTGGGAGTACAAAGAGGTGCGCTTCGACACGGGCCTCGACCCCGAGCTCGACCCCGAGCGTCTGAAGGGCACGCCCCACTGGCTCACCGTGGGCCTCGTCGCCCGCGGCGGCACCGTGTGGTTCGACGACGCCTCGTGCGTCGAGGAGCCGCTGCCCACCCAGCCGAACCTCGTCGCCAACGCCAGCTTCGAAGCACTGTTTGGAGTCCCGCCTTCAGGCGGTCTTCCCAAGGAGGGCGTAAAGGACGCAAGAAGACCGCCTAAAGGCGGGACTCCAAACACGGAGCCGCCTAAAGGCGGGACTCCGAACGCGCTTGGGAATGGTGGCTGGCCCGAGGGCTGGTCGAAGCCGGCGCTCTGGACATGGTTCCGCAACGACTACTACACCTGGACCGGCTGGTCGCACCACGATGCGAAGACCTTCCGCGGCGGGGCGGTGGGCGACCGCATGCTGAGCTTCAGCGGCAACGCCTCGCTCCGCCTCGCCGTCTTCCCCGGCGACAACTTCGCGGTCGAGAGCGCGCCCATCGCCCTCAACCAGGACAAGCCGCGGCCCCTCGAGGTCCGCGCGATGGCCAAGGCCGACAACCTTCGCACCCTCGAAATCATGGCGAAGGACGAGGCCGGCCAATGGCTCCCCCAGGGCGATTTCCTCGGCGACGACATGGAAGAGCCAGGCTCCTACAACTTCGGCACCACCGGCGCCGGCACCTACGACTGGAGCTGCGTCCGCAAATACTTCTCGCCCCGCAAGCCGGTGAAGTCGCTCACGCTCTTCCTCTGCGTCCGCGGCTTCGACGGCCGCATCGTGGAGAAGAACATCGTCGGCACCGCCTGGCTCGATGACATCCAGCTCTTCCAACATGGCCCTGTGGGCGGGGCGTCTCTGCCCCGCGTCCCCACCCAGCCCAAGGAGGCGCCACGGCAGCAACCGTTCAAGGTCCTGGACCTCGACCTGGGCGACCGGCTGTGGGGCAGGAACGAGGTCAAGGTGACGTTTGAGTGGGACGAGCGCGACGGGCGCAAGCGGGCCGAGGGAACATCGGTTGAACTCTCCCTCACCGGTCCCGGAGGCACACAGCAGGGACAGAAGCAAAGGGCGGTGGTCATGCAGGTCCCAACTCCAGGTGGGGCGAAGGGGATCGCAGTCACACACACAACGTTCGACATCGCGCAGCCCTGCCGCTCCTGGGATGAGCAATACGAGCTTTCCCTGCGACTGAAGAATGGCAACGACAGGTTCCTGCCCCCGCCCATCAAGTTCCCCTTTGGCACGCCCTCGAAGCTCGCCGAGGCGGGGGCGAGCGGCCACTACTTCTACCCCGACGAGCAGCCGGTGGTCTTCGCCAATCTCAACGTCGCGCGTGGTTCGTTCTCCGAGCTGGCGCGATGCGAGTTCCTGATCAATGGGAAGGCGGTTGGCGAGGTGACGGATTTCGGCGAAATCCTCAAGCCACAGAAGGCGCCCGATTACATCAATACGCGCGACCTCGTCCAGGTGCGGCTCAAGAGCGAAGGGTTCAAGGTGCATCCCTGGAACGAGCCAGTGCTCGACAATGCAGTTACTGTGCGGTTGCACTGGAAAGAGAACGCGGGGCAGGGACGCCCCGCCCACAACACTGAGGAAATCCGCTTCGGGTTCATGGAGCGGCCGCCGAAGGCCGAGTTCCCCGAGAAGATCGAGAAGACGGAGGTGAACGAGCGCGGTTTCGTCACGATCAACGGCCAGCCCTACTTCCCGGTCTACTGGACGCCTCACTTCGGCATCTGCCCAGAGGTCAACTACCCGCCCATGCAGTTCAAGCTCAAGGCAGTTGACCTCACGAGCATCGTTTACTCAAAGGACAAGATGCCCGACGACGAGGTGAAGGCGAAGCTGCTCACCAAGGTGAACGAGGCGAAGGGCGACCCGCGGCTCTTCCAATACGAGCTCGGCGAGGGCGAGATGCAGTGCCAGGGCGATGGCTGGCGGGAGCGCGTCGAGTGGTGCAAGAAGGCCATCGGTTGGATCCGCGAGGCCGACCCGAATCACCTGATCAACGGCCCATCGTCCTGGCTCGTCGGCCACCCGGGCCACAACGAGGCGATGAAGGCATTCGTGCCCGACTGGGATGTCGTGGGTGTCGAGGCGAGCTTCGAGACGGTGCCCGAGATCAACAAGGTGTTGGGGCAGCTAATTCCTGTGGGCGGGGGCTCTGCCCCCCGCGAGCCGAGCGGGGAGAAGTCGCGGGGCGCGGAGGCCCCGCCCACAATGAGGAGGAGGAGCGCGGTGATTGTGGGGCTGGAGACCTATTTCTACGTGCCGAACGAGACGCTGCGATGGCGTGGCTACAAGGCCATCGTGAACGGCGCGACCGGCATCGGGCTGTGCCCCAGCGGCATGATGCAGTCGCGGCCCGACAAGGTGAACTACCTTCGGGGCCTCAACGGCGAGTTCCGCGGCCTCGCGCCCATCCTCGCCGCCGACGAGCCCCGAGAGAAGCTCGCTGTCGCCCCGCCGATTGAGACACTGGAACGCGTGTTCGAGGGCAAGCGCTACGTCATCGCCCTTCGCAGCGATGGCGCGCCCGGCCCGCTCAAGGCCCGCTTCGGCTTCCCCAAGGGCTCCCGCTGCTCAACCGTGAAGGTGCGCTTCGAGGCAAGGGCCATCACCCCCGCCGCCGAGGGCTTCGACGACGAGTTCCCCACCCCCCGCACCGTCCACCTCTACGAGCTGAGCCCATAGGGCCAAGGTTCCGTCCCACACCTCGACGCGCGCAAGTGGCGCTTGGCAGCCGCCGGCGCGGCGTGGGAGGAACATTGCAGAGTTGAACAACTCTGCAATGTTGCTTCCGCCGGAGCGAGGCGCCTCCGCTGCGCCCTGCGCTCTCCGCGCCCATGAGCTGAACCCCTGGGCCCAGCCGCGCCGCCCCCGGCTTCGAGGCGCGAAGGGGGCCTTTAGCGACCGCCGGCGCGCCGTGAGAAGAACATTGCACAGTTGAACAACTCTGCAATGTTGCTTCGGCCGGAGCGAGGGGCCTCCGCTGCGCCCTGCGCTCTCCGCGCCCATGAGCTGAACCCCTGGGCCCAGCCGCGCCGCCCGCGGCTTCGAGCCGCGAAGGGGGCCTTTGGCGACCGCCGGCGCGCCGTGAGAAGAACATTGCACAGTTGAACAACTCTGCAATGTTGCTTCCGCCGCGCCGAGGCCCCCCCCTCGCGCCCTGCGCCCTCCGCGCCCATGAGCTGAACCCCTGGGCCCAGCCGTGCCGCCCGAAGCGTCGAGGCGCGAAAGGGCCCTTTGGCGGTCGGCGGCGCGCCCTGAGAAGAACCTTGCACAGTTGAACAACTCTGCAATGTTGCTTCGGCCGCGCCGAGGCCCCCCCTCGCGCCCTGCGCCCTCCGCGCCCATGAGCTGAACCCCTGGGCCCAGCCGCGCCGCCCCAAGCGTCGAGGCGAGAAGGGGCCCCTTGGCGGCCGCCGGCGCGGCGTGGGAGGAACATTGCAGAGTTGAACAACTCTGCAATGTTGCTTCCCCCGGAGCGAGGCGCCTCCGCTGCGCCCTGCGCTCTCCGGGCCTATGAGCTGAACCCCTGGGCCCAGCCGCGCCGCCCGAGGCGTCGAGGCGAGAAAGGGCCCTTTGGGGGCCGGCGGCGCGCCGTGAGAAGAACATTGCACAGTTGAACAACTCTCCAATGTTGCTTCGGCCGCGCCGAGGCCCCCCCCTCGCGCCCTGCGCCCTCCGCGCCCATGAGCTGAACCCCTGGGCCCAGCCGCGCCGCCCCAAGCGTCGAGGCGAGAAGGGGCCCCTTGGCGGCCGCCGGC
>VGYV01000662.1 GCA_016872855.1 Planctomycetota bacterium | reverse complement strand
CGGCCAACCGCCGCCGCGTGCTCGACGCCCTGGAGAACGTGAAGCCCGTCGCCGCGGCTCACAAGGCTACGCTCGGCCAGGTCGCCATCGCCTGGACCATCGCCCAGCCGGGCGTCGCGGCCGCCATCGTGGGCGCCCGCAACCCCGAGCAGGCCCGCGAGAACGCCGCGGCTGCCGACATCTGCCTCTCCCCCGACGAGGTGCAGGCGATTCGCGCCGTCTTCGACGCCCTCGGCAAGCCCGTGGCATGAGCTGCCGCTCCTCGGCTCAAACTGCCCCACGCGCCCCATGCCGGCGCGGCGGAAGACCTACGGTGTTGAACAACTGCGGAAGCAATCTCATCCGTCGCCGGTTCATTGCCCGAGCCGCGCTGGTGGCCAGGATGGGCGCTAGCGAACTGAGCGGCGCCCCAACCGCGGCAGTCCCACGCGCCCCACACGGGCGCGGGTGCAGACTTGCGGAGTTGAACAACTGCGGAAGCAATTCCGCGCGCCGCGGGGTGGGCCCCCCGAGCGACGGTGGCGCGCACGAGGGGCCTCGCGGCGTTGAGTCGCGCCCGGTCCCTGGATTGCCCCGCGCGCCCCACGCCGGCGCGGCGGAAGACTTTCGGAGTTGAACAACTCCGCAAGTCTCAGCAGATGCCTGGAGGGGCGGGTGAGCGATGAGGCAAATCGCGCTGTTTCTGTTCGCTGCAATGGTCGGGAGCGCCATCGCCGCCGAGCGCGGGGGAAATGCCGTGGCCGGCCAGACCATCGTGCTCCACTCGAATGAGTTCCCGCGGAACGGCGAGGCCTCGATGGCGCGCTTGAAGGGGGGCGAGTTGCTCTGCCTCTTCGGCGCGCACCGCGGCAGCGGCGACTGGGACCGCGCCGTCATCCGCCAAGTGCGCTCGGACGATGGCGGCCGGACCTGGTCGGCCCCCGCCACGGTCCTCGAAGACCGCGACAGGTCGCTCTTCCAGCCCTCGCTGGCCCGTCTGCCCAACGGCGAACTCGGCCTCACGCACACCGTGCTTCGCAACGGCCAGGACGCCCACAAGGTCTTCCGCCGCTCGGCCGACGACGGCCGCACCTGGTCCGAGCCGCTCCGCATCAGCGACGAGTCGCACGCCTACACCACCGGCCCCCACGACCGCCTCTACACGCTGGCCAGCGGCCGCCTCGTCGCTCTCGTCCACTGCAACCTCGCCCCAAAGCGGGACCGGCAAGGCGGCCCGCTCGGCGCCTATGTCATCCACTCCGACGACCTCGGCCGCACCTGGACTCGTACGCCGCGTGGCGAGGTGCTCCACGTGGCCGACAACCCGCACAAGAAGCCCGAGTGGGGCTTTTGGGAGCCCTCGCTCGTCGAGACCGCGCCGGGCAAGCTCCTCCTGCTCGCCCGCACCGCCGCCGGCTGGCTCTACGAGAGCCGCTCAGGCGACAACGGCGCCACGTGGAGCAAGCCCGCGCGCTCGCCCGTTGCCAACCCCCTGGCGCCCCCGGTCCTCACGAGGATCCCAGGCAGCGCCACCCTCGTCCTCCTCCACAACCCTCGCGTCGAGATGGCCGCCGGATGGCACGGCGGGGCACGCACCATCCTCGCCTTCCGCACGAGCCGCGACGCCGGGCGCTCCTGGACCGAGCCGCACCCCATCGCCGTCGCGCCGAACGACGACGTCTGGTATGATTACGCTGCCGTGCTCTGGGTCGGCGACACCCTCCACGTCGTCTACCGCACCATCTCCACCCAGCGGCGCGGCGCCGGCGGCTTCAAGGTCGTGGACCTCCATCACCAGGCCCTCGACGCGAAGCAATTGCGCAAGGAGGCGAACCGTGAACAGGCACCATAGCGGGGCCGCCTGCCCGTGCGGATGCGGGCGGCGCGAGTTCCTCAAAGCCATCGGCGTCGCCGCGGGGGCCGCCGCCTTCGCGCCGCTGGACGTCCTGTCTGCCGAGAGCGCTCCGCCCTCCGCGAAGGCCAAGGAGCCGGCCACGGTCCGCGCTGCCTTCCTCTACCCGCCCTCGAAGACCTTCGCCGATAGCGCCGATGGCTGGTGGAGTTGGCCGGGGAACAACTTCGACGCCGAGGGCCGCCAGAAGCAATTCCTCGCCGCCTTCCGCGAGATGGAGAAGCGCCTCGCGGTGAGGGTGGCCGTTGGCGACGCGCCCGTCGGCAATGCGGAGCAGGCGCAGGCCCTCGCCAAGGAGCTGGCGGAGAAGCGCCCCGACGGCCTGCTCCTGGTGATGTTCTACAACGGCAGCCTGCCACACGCCGACATCGTGCTCAAGGCCGCCGAGGCCGCCGGCGTGCCGGCCATCTTCTACATCGGCCTCGGCGTCAAGCACGGCCCCGTCGCACAATACCGCCGCCCCGGCCTCTACTTCATCCAGTCGCAAGATAACCTCGATGCCATCGAGGCCGGCCTGCGCATGATCGCCACGCGCAAGCGCATGGCCCAGAGCCTGCTCCTGAGCATCACCGAGGCCCCCGAACCGCGCGAAGGCACAGAGGAGTTCCTGGGCACCAAGGTCCGCGTCATCCCCTTCGCCCGCTACGCCGCCGAGTTCAAGAAGGCCGAGCTCGGCGACGAGGCGAAAAAGCTCATCGCCGCGTTCACGGCCGGCGCCAAGGAGCAGCGCGGCATCACCCAGGAGGCCCTCGACAACGCCGCCCGCGCCCACTTCGCCCTGAAAAAACTCCTCGCCGACGAGGGGGCTGACGGCCTGACCATGAACTGCCTCCGCCGCGGCATGCTCAAGCCCTGCATGAGCTTCGCCACCCTCAACAGCCAACTCGTCCCCGCCGCCTGCGAGAACGACCTGCCCGCCGCCTACACCCAGCTCCTCGGCCAGCTCCTCACCGGCCGCCCCGGCTTCCAGCACAACCCCTGCTACGACACCGAGGCCAACCACTACTACGGCTCGCACTGCACCTGCCCGCCGAAGCTCTACGGCCCCGACGGCCCCGACGCGCTCTACCTCCTCCGCCGCTTCGCCCACACCAACGAGGGGAGCTGCGCCATCCAGGTCTTCTGGAAGGAGGGGGACCCCGTCACAATGGTCCGCTACTACCCCGGCAAGCCGCCCGCGCTCGACGTCTACGCGGGCAAGGTCGTCAAGTCCCACCCCATGCCCCCCGCCGGCGGCTGCACGACGAACGTCGAGGTCGAGATAACGGACCGCGCCGACGCCTGCGAGGTGAAGGGCCACCACAACCTGCTGTTCTGCGGGGACTTCGCCCGCCGCTTCCGCCTCTTCGCCCAGCTCTACGGAGTGCGCCTCGCCGCCACAGGTTTCCGCGGCCCATGGCCCATGTGAGCAGCGGGCTGTCCCGTCCGTGGCCTTCCTGCCGCTGTCGCGGCCGGCAGGGGCCACGGCCCATCGCGGCCGCAAGAGCCCCCTGACGCAGCGCTGCACGGCACACACAACGTCCGTGGCGTCACTCCAGCGTTCTTAAGAACGTCAGAACGCCCGCGGCGCGGTCCGTGAGCCGGTGAGGCCTCTATACACAGCGCCCCAATTGACTTGCCTCCGTTCTGGCCTTCCGGCCGCGAACCTGGGGCCGGGCGAGAGCGGGGGCTCTGCAACCCTGCTATGGTCTCCACATTCTTGAGAATACCGGGAAGGTCGTGCGCCTCCGGTCGAGCCGGGGGGACGCTCAACCATTCTATAGAATGATTGAACGACGCGGCCCACGCTGGCGCCTGCCGGCAGCTTCGGTCGGATCCGCCTGGCCCGCCTCAGCGTCGTTCCCACATTCTTGAGAGTGTCAGAGTGTGGGCCGGCTCCCCAGTGGAGCCGCGGCGGATATTCAATCATTCTATAGAATGATTGAATATCAGCGCCCACGGGTGGCGCCAGATGGGCGGGTTGATCGCTATGCCCCGGTCCCACTATGATGGGGGCGGGAGGAACGGCAGGAGCGGTCGCTTGCACAGGTTCCCTTCGCAACAGGCTATCGCGGTTCCGCGCAGCCGCATCCGCGAGATCTCGGAGCTGGCGGCCCAGGCCAAGGATCCGCTGCGCCTCTACTTCGGCGAATCAAACGTGCCAACGCCTGCCTTCATCAAGGAGGCGGCTAAGCGGGCCCTCGACGAGGGGCACACCTGCTACACGCACAATGCCGGCTACCTCGATCTCCGCCAGGCCATCGCGGCCCAGACCCGCCGCCTCCACGGTCTCGACTACGCGCCCGACGGCGAAGTGGTGGTGACCGCAGGCGGGGTCGAGGCAATGTTCCTCGCCCTCTACGCCACGCTGGAGCCGGGCTCGAAGGCGATCATCGTCTCCCCCTGCTGGCCGAACGTGGCGGCCATCGTTCGGATGGTGGGTGCGATGCCAGTGGAGGTCCCGCTCGTGGAATCTGGCGGCCGCCGGGCGCTGGACTGCCAAGCGGTGCTAGACGCGCTCGACGCCTCGGTGCGTGTGCTCTTCGTGAATAGCCCCTCGAACCCCACGGGCTGGATGATGTCCGACGCCGAGGAGGCGTTCCTCGCGCAAGTTGCCGAGAGGCACGGCCTGTGCCTCGTCCTCGACCAGGTCTACGAGCGCATCGTCTACGACGTGCCTACCGAGTCGCTTGGGAGCACAGGCTTCCAGCCTGTGCGCGCCTCTAGC
>VGYV01000661.1 GCA_016872855.1 Planctomycetota bacterium | reverse complement strand
TACTGGCAGGAGTCTAACCAGCGGGCCGATCGTGGCCACTGCAAGCGGCGGCGTCGTGAACTCAGACTACGAGGCATCAAACTGTCCCAACTCAGGAAGTGCTTCAATGTTTTCTAGCGTTGTAGTGTTAAGCGCGGCAGCGGCGGCCGGGGGTGGCCGCCGCTGCGGGGAGCGTCAGGGCTCGGCGCTTGACTACGAATCATGGCCCCACGGGGGGCGGGGCGGGGACGGCGACGGAGACGGTCCAGGTGGTGAGGTCGGGGGGCGGGGTGAGGGGGTCCCAGGGGATGTGGATGTTGACGTGGCCCTTGGACTTCCCGCGTGGCTTGGGCTTGTCGTCATTGCCCTTTCCATTGTCCGGCTTCTTGTCCTTCGCCTTGTCGGGCTTGGTGGTGAACTGCTCGGAGGCCACGACCACGCCCAGGCCGTCGCGCACCTCAACCGTGTAGGTGGTCTCAGGGGCGAGGCCCCAGGCGTTGACGTTGACGATGATCTGGGAGTCCTCTTCGGAGAAGTTCAGGATCACCTTGGCTCCGGCGCCCCCTCCGAGGTCAAGCTGGGACTTCACTGCCTTCGCCAGCGCGGCGTCGGCCCCGGCCAGCAGCACGGCGCCTAAGCACAGCAATGCCAAACACTTGCGAGCCATCGAGTGCTCCTTCAACTGCCCCGGAACCCCGGGCGTTCCGGGAAACGAACACGCCCCGCCTGGGTCAGGTCAACAGGTCCGGCGAACGGCTGTATCGGCGCGCTGCATAGTGGGGGTGACTGCCCTCACCCGCCAGCTAATGGCTTCGTGTGTAATTGTACACCAGAACCGGCCAGAGTCAAGCTGTGCTGTGGGCCATTCTTGCAGGCAGCCGCGGATGGCCCATCCCGCACGCCCAAACAAGTTTGGGCGTGGCACCCACGGTTCTACCGCTCGGGCAGCGACCAGTAGCACATGTAGTTGGACCAACTGTGGAGCGGGGGCCTGCGTGGCCTGTGGCGGACCTCGGCGTCGCCCGCGGGGGCGTAGAGCCAGAGTTGGGAGGGGTCCCAGACGATGAGGTTGTCGCGCCCGGAGCCGAGGAGGTCGAGGACCTCGGAGCAGAGCTCGGGGTGGCCGTCGCTGGGGAAGGGGACGACCTGCTTACCCTGCCAGTCGTAGAGGCCGCCGTGGTCGGGGTGGGCGGAGAAGTAGATGAGCTCCTCCCCGCGCCCCGTCCAGTTCACGGGCTGAAGGGTGTTGCCGCAGACGGGGGCTTCGCCGGTCCAGACGACCTTGCCGGTGGAGTCGAGGAGAGCGACGATGCCCGGCGCGCCCCAGTAGGTGCAGATGACGTATTGGAGGCCGGGTGCCTCGCGGCGGAACTTGGCGATGGAGAGGCGTTGGACGTGTCCGAGGTGGACGGCGAGGAGGTCGCCGTGGAGGCCGGCGATTATGAGGCCGTCGTCGCCTCCTGCGCGGACGGCTTTGGGCTCGCCCCAGGCCTGGATGTCGCCCGCGAAGATGGCGTCGGCGTGGTCGCCGAGGTGGAGGTTCTGGAGGTCGCGCCCGTCTGGCGTGAGCCAATGGTAGCCTGCGATGACCTCGTCGCGGCCGTCGCCATCGAGGTCGGCGGCGAACGGGAAATGTCCCAGGTTGCCCACCCAGGCCCAGAGGGGCTTGAGGTCGGGCGAGAGCGCCCAGAGGTGGTGGTAGCGGTCCTTGAGCAACAGGTCGCGCGCGGCGCCGCGGCCCGCCAGGTCGGCGAACCGGATCGAGTCGGCCACCACGCGGGAGAACTCGTGGCCGTCGGGCGAGCCGAAGTAGGAGACTGACCGCTTGAGGAGGGGATGGTGTTCGGGCCGCTCGGGCGTGGGCGCAGAGAACTTGAGGCGGCCCGTCGCGCCATCGAGCACCTGAATCTGGAAGCCGCGGACGGCCACGACCTCGGCCCGCCCGTCCCCGTCAATGTCGTTGACCTGGAAGGGCAGGTCGCCCGCCAGAGGGGTCTGGGGCGTGGGTGTGCCCGACTGCCAGAGGACCTCGCCCTCCGCCGTGAGCGCCGTGAGGCAGCCGACGGAGTAGTAGCCCTCCCCGCCCTCGATGGGCGCTCGCTGGGCCAGCACGATGTCGGGCCGGCCGTCGCCCGTCAGGTCGCCGAACCGCATCTGCCGGCACGTGCCGAAGCCGGGCGTGGGAATCTTGCGGACGAGCTGCATCTTCGGATAGCGGGCGTTGTTTGTAGTGCGGCCTTCAGGCCGTTGCCCGGCGTCACGGGCTAAAGCCCGCACTACGAACTTGCGGCGAGCCGGCCGGCCGTCCACCGCGAGGGCGCGGAACCGAGCCGGGCAGTTCGCCAGCAGGCCCACCTTGCCCTCCAGGTGCCCGCCCCACCTCACCGAGAAGGCCTCCTCATCCTCCACCCAACAGCTCAGCCGCATTCGCTCAAGCGTCACCCGCAAAGTCACCCAGTCGCCCACCAGGCTCTTGAACGTGCCGGCCATCTCCTCCTCGATGTGGAACTGTTCGCCGTTGCGCGAGACGAACTTCACCCCGCCGGGGTCGAGGACCAGGGCCATGTAGTCGAGCGCCGTGCGGAAGCAGAACACCAGCCCCACCTCCTGCGTGAGCCGCGGGCAGAAGACCTGGACCTCCACGCCGCGCACTCGGCCGAAGTCCGCATCGGTCACGATCAGCGTGTTGTTGTAGCGGCTCTCGTGCAGTTGCTCGATGAACCGCCGCCGCACTGCCGCCCGCCCTCTCTTCCGGTCCGCAGTCCGTAGTCCGTGGTCCGTAGTCCGTGGTCCGTGGTCCGTGGTCCCTCCCTCTTCGCCCACCCGCCAGTTGCTCGACCGCCACGTCCAGTGCAGCGTCGGCTCGTGCCAGCCCGCGTATCGCGGGTCGGAGCGGATGCAGTGGAACTCGCCCAGCGGGTCGTTCCGCCGCGGCACGTCTCCGAGGGGGAGCTTGTCGAAGCCGATCTCCATGTCTCTATCCCTCAATGGGGGTGCAGGTTAGCCTCCTTCTCAGCCTTCTCCTGCTCTTGCAGCTTGTTGCCCCCGAAGATGCGAAGGGGGCGTGTCACTAATGCCCATCGCTCATCGAATGGGCCGGTGAACAGGTTTCGGGGGAGAGGCAAGCGAGCAAACGGGTTTTCGACCACGGTCACGCGGGGGACCTGCCGGTCACCTCGTGGTTCGGATGGCACGCGTCGAGCATAGGCATGCAAGCGCTCGTCAGGCGTGAGCTCCCGACCCAGTTCTGCCTCCATCGCTCTCAGGTTGGTGGCGTACGCTCGGAGGTCTCCGATGTCGCGCGCCAGAAACTCCTCAAGCACAATGACCGCGCTGATGGTCGTGTTCTGCGGCTCACCTGTCTTCTGCGTAATCATCATTCCCCGCTCCAGAAAGGCGGGCTGCTCCGTGCCGGGCACAAGACAGCCCCGCTCCCGGTCGAAGTCCATGACGAAACCGAGATCGCCTAGCATCGCCCCAAGCACGGTTTCTGGGTCCAACCGGGCCTCCCAATCACCCATGTTGCAGACCACCAGGGAACAGCACCACTCCTTCATGTCCTTGAACTTCTTCCGGCCATCGTTAATCCTGCGTCGCAGGCTCTTGTATGGATCGACATAGGCGGCCCCACTCGGTCCCGGCAGCGGTCGCTTCTGGCGGAGCTCCTTGACCTCGAACAGAAGCTCTTGCCCTCCGACACGCATGCGGTAGTCTGGCGTTCGCGTCTGGCCCGGAATGGGCGGCTCAAACTCCCAGTCCCGTATCCCGGTCGAGGCAAGGTACGCCTCGAAGAGTAGCTCCGACTGAGTTCTGTTGGCGGGCTTGCTGGCCATACGGAAGGGCCCAAGCGCTACGAAGCGCGTCGCGCGCAAGCAATGCCCTCATCGGGTCACTGCCGAAGACTTCTCGCGAGCAGATGCTGCACGGCGCGGATGACCCGGCGAAGTGGGTCCATCCCCAGTTTACCGACCTCAATCGTCATCAGGCCCTGGTTGGCAGTGAAGAGCTTCCCCGGACGCGCGTAGCTGACAAGCTGTAGCGAGCCAGAGGCCAGGTCGGCTCCGGTAAGCTGTATGGAATTGGGGTCACCGTAGGGGTTGCTGGTTACCTGGCAGAGAATCCAGTCGCCGCGCCCCGCCTCTGCGAGCACGATAGCCGGTCGGAGTTTGGCCTGGGACAGGTCCGAGAAAGGGAACGGGACTAGGACGACCGACCCGGCTGTAGGTGTGACCACGCGGCATCCTCTTCTGGACGGTTCCAGTCCTCTGCGAGCGCTGGCTCGCTGAGCAGCGCGGTCTCGGCTACGCGGAGCGCCGGCGATTCATCGAAAATCGTGACGAGCGCGCGACGGCCAGCGGGAAGGCGCACGTTCTCCAGGAGCCGGACATTCCCTTGGTCGTCAATCACTGCTTCTACGGTTAGGGGCATGGTTCTTCACCTCCGCTATCATTGTGGCGCAGGGCGGTTGGGTTGTCAAGCAGGGCTGAGCCGCCGAGTATGGCCCCCAATTCTGGTGAACCACTCCGGAGCCCCAACAGGGGCGTACTATAGCAGCCCAGGGCTTCGCCCTGGGCTTTGTCCACATCTCGGGGCCTTGTAGCCCGCCGACGCGGGCGACCC
>VGYV01000660.1 GCA_016872855.1 Planctomycetota bacterium | reverse complement strand
GTTGAGGATGCGCTCGAACTCCAGGCGCTGCTCCTGCTCGCGGCGCAGGAGTTCCGCACGCAACTCGTCCTCGGTAACAACGCGGAGCGAGAAGGTGCCGGAGAGGCCGACCTTGGGGCCGGAGACCGTGTCGTTGTCCTTCGCCTCGACGTGGAGCGCCATGTGCACGCCGGGGGCAAGAGCGAGCGGCCCCACTTCGAGGCGGTGGGTGAGGGCAAGCTGCTTCTGGCCATAGGCATCCTTGCGGTCGCCGAAGGCCGCGCGCCGCTCGACGGGTTCCTTGGCGGCGTCGGAGCCGACGACGGCCACCAGCTCGGCGGCGACCACCGCGTAGTCGTCCGACATCCTGGCGTGGAGGGGGACGACGGCGCGCGGGATGATCATGTCGCCGATGCCCTCGAGCCGCGCGCGCACGGAGGGCTTCTGGTCGGGCACGACCTTGAGGGAGAAGCGGGCCGGCTGCCGCGAGGCATAGCCGTCGCTGTCCACCAGCTCGATGGCATACGTGCTGCTCTGGAGAGTGTCGCCTGCCAGCGTGGTGCGGATTTCCCGCTCACCACTCAGCGAGAAGGGGATGGGCTTGGCCTTGCCGAATGACAGCTCGGCGCTCCGCAGCGGCTTGCTCGCCACGCCCTGCACCTCGAGCGTGCTGCCGAGGAGGATGGGGTAGGAGCCGACGTCCGACGGGAGCGGGTGCGGCCCCTTGCCGACGTAGGGCGGCGGTGTGCAGACGAGGGTGAGGGATTCGACGATGGGGCGCTCGACGAGGCGGACGTAGCACCAGGGCGACTCGGCGTCGCCGCCCCACACGTAGAAGCGGAGCGGCTCGAGGACGTTGCGGAAGGTGGCGCTGAAGGTGTTGCCGCCCACGACGGCCATCGGCTCGCTGCCCGACGCGCCGCCCTCCTGGCGGAAGCGGAGCATCACGAGCGAGGGCACGACGCCGCTGGGGTCGGCCTGCACCTGAATCGTCAAGTCGTCGCCGCGCGGGCACACGATCGCGTTGCCCGTCGCGCCCACGATGGTGAGGCGTGTGGCCTGGGGCCACGAGCGGTCGAGGAGCAGCACGTTGCGGGCGAACCAGAGGCGCATGGTGGCGGGGAAGGCGCCGCACGCGGAGCCCACGAGGACGACGGCGAAGGCGAGAGCCGCCAGGTTGAGGCCCCGCCGGCGGCGGTCGAGCGTGTCGGAGAAGTCCACGCCCTCGGCGGCGCGGATGCCGTCGTCAATCGTCGCCCGCACCAGCGCGGGAGAGGAGCCGGCGGCCTCGGTCTCGGCGTCGCTCATCCTGGCGAACTGGAGGGCGCTGATGAGGCGCTCGCGGAGCTCGCGGTGGCGGGCCTCGACGAGGATGCCCAGCGTCTCGTCGTCCAACTGGCGCATCAGGGGCCGCCCGAGGCGCCGCCAGGCGAGAAAGCCGAGGGCAGCCAGGCCGATGAGCAGGCTCAGAGCCCGCTGCGTGCCGTCCATCCGCAGATAGCGGTCCACCAGCAGGCTCACGGCGGAGAGGAGCACGAGCGCCACGGCCAGCACAGCCGCGCCATCGAGGGCCAGCCACAGGCGCACCGAGCGCCGCAGGCCCGCGAGCTTCTGTTCTATGGCCACGGGAATCACTGTATTCGACGCCATTCTCTCAGCCTACTCCAAGCGGCAGACGGCAGAGGGCAGACGACAGACGGCAGACGGCAGACGGCAGACGACAGACGGCAGACGGCAGACGGCAGACGACAGACAAGAACCAAGAGAGTTGCAGCTTCTGTCGTCTGTCATCTGTCATCTGGGCTCACGCATCACGCATCACGCATCACGTCTTCACATCAGGCGGTTGTATTTGCGCACCGCCCACTCGATGGTCAGCAGCACCGCAAGGAGCCCGAGGAGGCGGGTCGTGTCCCACAGGTTCTGCGGCTTCTCGCGGACGATGATCGTCTCGTGCCGGTCGGGGATGGCGGCGGCCACCTGGCCGGCCTCCTCGATGGCGAAGTAGCAGCCCTTCGACCGCTCGGCCATGTCGGCCAGGAGCGCGCGGTTGAGGCGCGGGTCGGCGAACTCCACCCGCGGCGTCTCGACCGTGATCTGCTTCGTCACCAGGACGGGCTTGCCGCTCGGGTCGTCGCGCAGGGCGACTTCGAGTTCGAGGATGCCGAGTTGGGACGCGATGAAGGCCCCCTCGTAGTGGCCAGGGCGGTTCGGCACGGCGCGCAGCTCGCCATTGATGGGCTGCGTGCCCGGCTGGCCGCGGACGGTCAGCGGCACCGTGGGCAGCGCGAGCGGCTCGAAGGCCGGCGTGTAGAGCGTGGCCGCCACGGGCACGCGGGCGCCCGCGGCGAACAGGTCGCGGTCGGTCTCGATGCGGCCCCGCCGCTTGCCGCCCATCAGGCGCCCCTCGACCAGGTAGCGGACGGCCTGGACCCAGAACTGGTCGAAGTGGCGCTCGCCGAGCTTGCGCCAGCGCCAGGTGGAGTTGAAGCCGAGGTAGAGGCAGCGGCCCGCCCCGTACTGGCTGGCGACGAGGAGCGGGCGCCATTCCTCCTTGCTGCGCAGACGCGGGTCGCTGTGCTCCATGAGCGTGGCCGTGCCAGGTTTCACGCCGCTGGTGGGGAAGGACCAGTAGACGCCCGGCATGGCCTCCCAGATGCGGGCGTTGACCTGCGGGTCCTTGTCGAGGGTCAGGATCGGGTGGTCGCTGCCGGCCGCTGTGATGCGGGGCGGCCAGGGGCGGGTGTGCGTCTCGCTCAGGAGGCGGAGATCGGCCTCCGTGAAATCGCCCAGGCGGACGGGCAGGAGCGTGCGCACCTCGCGGGTGCGGTGGCCGGTGAGGAAGCGGACCGTGTACTTCGGCCCCGCCTGCCACAGGAGGCCGCCCGCGTGGTCGCCCACGAACTTCTTCAGAGCCTCCATCCACGCCTCGCTGAACTCCATCGGGTCGGGGTCAAGGAAGATCACGACGTCGTACTTGAACAGCTCCTCCGCCTTGTCCGGCAGCTTCTCGATCACTGTGTCGCCGTCCTGCCGCATGTCGGGGTCAATGGACTGAAGCCAGCAGGAGACGTTGATGGTCTTGTCGCGGATGAGGAGGGTGCGGAGGGGCTGGAAGTCCCAGGTGGGGGAGCCGGCGATGAGGAGGACGCGGGCCTGCTCGCTGACGACGCGGACGGTGATCGAGCGCTCGTTGTCGCTCTTGAGCAGCTCGTTGGGCTGCGGGGCGACGCGGACGGTGTAGATGAACTGGCCTGGGACCTTGGGGGTGTGGCGGAAGGCGACCGTGGCCTGGCCGGGCTCGCCCTGGAACGTGACCTGCTTGCGCTCGAGGACGGATTCCTGGGCGGGCGCCTCCTCGGTGCCTGCGGTCTTGCGCTCGACGAGTTCGGCGGTGACGGCCGCGGCCCCGAGGCCCTCGGCGCTCAGGCGGGCCTGAAGCTGGAAGGGGTCGCCGGCGAAGGCCGTCTCGGGCGCCCACACGTCCACCACCCGCAGGTTCTGGGGGTTCCTGGGGTCGCCGATGCCGATGGGGAAGAGGGGCACGCGCTGCTGGGCCGCCAGGTCTGCCGCGGCCAGGGGGTCGCCGCCGCCCGTGTGCTGCCCATCCCCGATCATCACAATGCCCGCGACGGGGTTGCCGGCCAGCGAGGCGAGCGATTCGCGGACCGCCCGCGCCAGGTCGGTGCTCGTGCCCGACGGCACGAGGGGCGGCACCGGCTCGCCCCGCGCGAGGGCCGCGGCCTCGGGCGTCTCCGAGGCAGGCTCCGACGCCAGGCCCAACGCCTCCCGAACCTTCAGGCTGTCCGAGAAGGTCATCACCCGCACGCGGCCGCGCTTGCGAAGGTCCTTGAGGAACTTCCCCTCGTCCTTCCGCAGCAAGGCGTCCACGAGTCCCGCCCGCGTGGGTGGGTTCTCCTGCACGGTCTCCGTACTCAGGCCGACGGCGCTCGCCACCTTCGCCGCCGTCTCGGCGTCGTAGTGGTCCTGGATGCTCATCGAGAGCGACTCGTCGAGGAGCAGGACCACGTACGGCTCGACCGTGCGGCGGAGCGAGATGGCCAGGGCCGGCCCCATGAACACGACGACGAGGACGAGCAGCACGGCGACGCGGACCACGGCCAGGAACGCCTTGACCGCGGGGCGACACGTCCGCATCTCGCGGCGGTAGAGCGAGTAGACCAGGTAGGCGAGGGCCGCCACCAGCCCCAGCAGCACGAAGACGCCCCACGAGGTCGGCGCGTGGGTCCAGACGAACTCCGTCTGCGCCCCTTTCGGGATGCGGCCGAGGTCGAACCCGAGCACTCGGAGCCAGAACTCGCTCATCTTGGCCCAATCATCGTCGGCTCCGCGCGTCGCGGCCGCGGAGGGCGGAAGGCACGCGAGGCAAAATGATTATGGGCAAAATGATAGGAGGAGGCGAACGAAGTGGAATGGGCGCCGGGCAATGGCCCACAGCACCTGTCCAATCGGGCTCCTCTCCTATCATTTTGCCCGAAATCATTTGGGCGTGGTCCGTTTCGGACACTGCGTAAGTTGAGGAAATGTCGTGCATTACAGCAGAAGACCCTTGAATTCACGGCCCCCTCTGGGGCATACATGTTGTTGTTCCCCGAATGTATGTTCCCCGGGA
>VGYV01000659.1 GCA_016872855.1 Planctomycetota bacterium | reverse complement strand
GTAGTGCATCAGGTCGGCGAGGCCGG
This sequence comes from Planctomycetota bacterium, assembly GCA_016872855.1. Classification (GTDB taxonomy): domain Bacteria; phylum Planctomycetota; class PUPC01; order DSUN01; family DSUN01; genus DSUN01. The sequence continues at coordinate 4,589 of VGYV01000659.1, read as the reverse complement.
AGGCGGGAGCGAGGGTGGGCAGGGGGGGCCGCGGCGGCCGCACGCGGGCAACCGTGCGGGTCCTGAGCTCCTCGGCGGTGGACTTCAGCTCCTCGGCCACGCTCTTCTTCCCCTCGTCGGGGCGGTAGAGGCTGGCGGTGGCCTCGATGTCGGAGCGTGCGAACCTCTCGCGCGGTTTGGGCGGGCGCACGCAGCCGGCGAGCAGAAGGCCCGCGGCCAGCAGAAGCCCCGCCGCGAGCAGTGGGGCGAGAATCCGGTACATCCGAGGCCAGTTCTTCATCCCTTGCTCCCTTCTGCTGTTGGCCCCCAACGCAGTTCTATCACTGATCATGCCCTGACTCAATCAGGATAGCGGCGGACGGGCCGGCAAGCCGTTCCGCTCCACACGCCACGCCCGGAGCGGCACGCCTTCGCGTTCCGAGCCGCATCTACCGTGCGGGCTGGGCGGGGGGGACGAGGCGGCTGAGCTGGTCGGCCATGCTGGCGAGCGACGCCGGCTCGGCGCACTCGTCGCCCGCGGCCCCTTGCACGCACGCGCAGCGCGCGCGGCAGGCCTGCACGAAGGGCTCCAGGGCCGCCCGCTCCGTGGGGGTGGCACGCGCCTCGAGCTCGCCGAGCATGTCGCAGTGGAACTGGCAGGAGCAAGCGATGCGTCGGACGAGGAGCGCGCGGCCCGTGGGCGACAGCTCGCTCCCCGCTTGGAGGGCATGCACCGTCTCGTCCAGCATTGCCCGCAGCAACTCCTGGTCAATGCCCCGGCCCCGTTCGTGCTTGAGGACGGCTTCCTTGAGGCGTCTGTCGGCGAAGGCGACGCGCTGCTCGGCCCGGCTCTGGGCGCTGATGGTGAGCGCGTAACCCGTCCGCTCCGCCAGGCGCTTCACGGGATAGAGCCAGTCGCCAGGCACGGCGGTCGCAGACGCATTCACCAATGCCCAGCCCACGACGGCCAGGAGCAGCGCAGCGGCGGCAGCCAGCGCCCTCGGGCGGAGGAAGAAGCGCCGCTGCCGCCGCGCGCCAACGACTCTGCCCCGGCCCTCCACGGCCAGATGGGCGAGGAGCGTGGCCACCGCGTGGGCCGAGGGCTCGGGGGCCGGCAGGCTCGCCAGCCCGCGCGCCACGGCCAGCAGCGGCCGCACCTCCCCAGCCAGGGCCGCGTGCTGCCGCAGAACCACCTCGGGGTCCCCGCCTCGGCGGGACTCCTCGATGCAGATGTCCAGGATGTCCTCAACCGCGGGTGCCATCGTCGTACTCCTCGCGCGCCCGACAAGGGCGGCGATCTCGGAGCGATCCAATCCCTCATCTATTGATACAGACGGGCGGCGCCGGGGCGGCGTTACGGGCGTAGGGCCAGCGCTGAGCCCACCCATCAGGGATTCCGTTCGTAGGTGGTTCCCCGAGCACGCCCAGACAAGTTTGGGCGTGGCACCCCTGCATCCCGTCACTTCGATGCGGGGTGCCACGGACGAGCTTGTTTGCCCGTGTCTTCCGCAGCAGAAACCACTCAGTCAAGGCGCAGGGTGAGGCACTTGGCGGCGCCGCCGGCCTTGATGAACTCGGAGAAGGGGAGGGGGTAGACGGCGTAGCGTCGCCGCCGGAGGGCGCGGGCCAGGTCGCGGCAGGGCTGCGGAATCACCGCCTTGCGCCCCGCGACGACCGCGTTGCAGCCGAACTCGTGGGCCTCCGCGTCGCTCACCGCCACGAGGTCGCCAACGTTCTCCCTCAGCACCCGCAGGGCGTAGGCGTCGAAGGCGCGAGGGTAGTAGAGCGCCGCCGAGCCGTCCAGTGGGGCGAAGCACGTGTCGAGGTGGTAGAAGCGCGGGTTCACGAGCTGAAGCGACACGACCCGGACGCCGAGCGCGGCGCCGAGCGCCGCGTGGGTGTGGACGTCGGTGCGGAAGTAGTAGCCGGCGAAGAGCGTGTCGCCGGCGAAGAGCGCGTCGCCCGCCCCCTCGAAATTCGCTGCTCGGGGCAGAGACGCCCCGCTCACAGCAGAGACGCCCCGCCCACAATCGAGGGGCCGCACGGCATAGCCGCGCCTGCGGAACCAGCGGGCGAAGTGCGGCTCCTCGCCCGCGCGCTCCGGGTAGCGGAAGCGGCTGGGCACGAAGACCCTGCCGCGGACCAGGCCGGCGTTGGCCGTGAACGCCATATCGGGCAGCCCGGGGCGGGCACGGCAGACGCAAACCCTCGCCCCGAACTCACGTTCGAGGACATCGCGCAGGGCATGCCACTGCCGAAGGGCGAGGAGGCGGTTCGCCTGGCGGCGCAGGTCCATCCACGGGTTGATCCTGTAGTGGATGCCGTAGTAGGTCGGCCGGCACATCAGGAACGCGGGACACATGCGCGGGCCTCCGCGGCGTGGGCGAGGGGGAAGAATGGATGAACAGGTGAATGGATGAATGTCAGAAGGGGCATGCGGTTCTTTCATCCATCCATTCATCCACCCATCCATTCATCCCCTCTCACATGCCCAGCCCCAACTCCAGGAGGAGCTCTCGGAAGAAGGGCTGGACATCGGTCACGATGCCGAGGGTCTGAAAGGTTCCGCGGTCGAGGAGCTTGGTCACAGCGGCCTGCTGGATGTCCACGCTCACCACGCGGGTGGAGGCGGGCAGCATGTTGCCCGTGGCCACGGAGTGGAGGAGCGTGGCGACCATGATGGCGAGACGCACCTTTCGCGCCCGGCGGCGCATGGCCTTCTGGGCCGCCACGGTGTCGGTGACGACCTCGGGCAGCGGCCCGTCGTCGCGTATCGAGCCGGCCAGCACGAAGTCCACCCCGTGGTTCACGCAGGCGCGCATCACCCCGGTCTTGAGGAGCCCGCTCCGCACGGCCTTGCAGATGCCGCCCGCGCGGCGGATGGCGTTAATCGCGCGCAGGTGATTCTCGTGGCCGGCGCGCGTGACCGCCCCCTCGCGCAGCGACACGCCGAGCGAGGTGCCGAGGAGCGCGCACTCGACGTCGTGGGCCGCCAGGGCGTTGCCCGCGAAGAGCATCTGCACGTAGCCGCCCGCAATCAGGCGCTCCAGGAGCGGGCCGGCGCCCGAGTGGATGACCGCCGGGCCGCAGACCCAGAGCACCGGCCGGCCGGCCGCGCGCTCGGCACGCAGCAGGGCCGCCACCTTGCCGACCAACGCCCCCTTCGGCTTCTCGGTGGAAACCTCGCTCGTCATGAACTCGAAGTCGCCCGGCTCGCGGCGGCTCTCGACCGGCACCTCGCGGACGCCCTCGTGGCCGACCACGAGGAGGTCGCCCCTCCGCACGTCGCCCATCTTCACGGTCTGAGCCCGCCGCCGCGACGGGGCCACCAGGATGCCGCTGTCCATCTCGGGGCCTCGCACGCGCACCCAGCGCCCGCCGAGGTACACCGACGTGTCGAGGTTCGTCGTCGCGTAGAAGCCGTCGGGGAACACCCCGTCGGCGGGCGCTGGGGCGAGGCGGGCCGGCTTGCGCTCCACCGGCTCGGCGCCCTGCCGCATCGCCGCCTTCAGGATCACCTCGAGCCGACGCGGGTCCTGGTGGGCGATCAGGATGCGGGCGAAGCTCGGGTCCTCCGCCCGCGCGCCCACCTCGATGTGCTGAATCTCGAAGCAGCCCCGGTGGGCCATCACCGCGTCGAGCACCCGCGGCAGGATCAGCGAGTCGATCAAGTGCCCCCGCAGCTCTATGGTTTCCTGAGCCATCTCCGCCCCCTTTCTCGCTTGACCGCACGCATTTCATGATATACTCGGAATCGGGTCCAGTGCAACCGAGCGCCATCGGAGGAGGCCGCGGGCATGAGTGAATGCGACGCCATCGAGGCCGCGACGCAGCGGATCGGCGCCGAACTGCTCCACGCAATCGAGGCTGCGAGGCCAGCCGACCACGCCGCCAGGCTCGACCGCGACCCCATCGTCCGCTGGAGCCGGCACGAAGGCGGGGCCGGCTTCCTCGCCGCCTGCTTCCGCTTCGTGGACGTGTTGCCAGTCCTGGACGCGGATGCCGAGCTGCTGGAATACCTGCGCGCCTATGTCGGCGACCCGAGGGAGTTCGCCGACGCCGATGCCGCGCAACGCGTTCGCGCGCTGATCGACGGCCTCCGGGACCGGTTCATCGCGGGCGCCACGCTGGCCGACGCCCTCCGCGCGTGCAGTCGCCTTCGCGGCCAGGGCCTGGCCTTCACGCTCGATGCTCTTGGCGAAGCAGTCCTCAGCGAGCGCGAGGCCGAGGCATATCTCGACGCGTATCTGAACCTCCTTCAGACCGCCGCGCGGGCGGTGGGCGACTGGCCCGATGCGCCGGCCCTCGACGCCGCCCCGTGGGGCCGCGTGCCGAGGCTCAACGTCTCCGTCAAGCTCACCTCGCTCTACAGCCGCTTCGACGCGATAGACCCGCAGGGCGCGTTCGCGGGCGTGGCGCCGCGCCTCCGCGCCATCTTCCACGCAGCACGCCAGCTCGGCGCTTCCGTGAACGTGGATATGGAGCAGCGCGAGCACAAGGACCTCACGCTCGGCATCTTCCAACGCATCCTCCTGGAGGACGAGTTCCGGGACTGGCCCGACGCGAGCATCACGATACAAACCTACCTGCCCGAGAACCGCGCCGACCTT
>VGYV01000658.1 GCA_016872855.1 Planctomycetota bacterium | reverse complement strand
GCACCTCGTAGGAGAGCGCGGCGATGAGGGTCGAGGAAGTGCAGCGGCCGGTTCCCCAGGGCGGCCTCGCGGCTCTGGACGATGTGGTGCTTGACGCTCGCCTCCAGGGGCTGCTGGACGCGCGCGTGGCCGCGTGCGGCGGCCCGCGCTGGTGGGCTTCCCGCAAGAGGGCCGAAGCGCGCGACCTGGCCGCCATGAGCGTCGTCGCGCCGCGGTTCAAGGTGTGCGAGTTGGACCTTCGCGAGACCTTCCGCGCCCTGGCCACCCTCCGCGCGCCCGTGCCCTGCCGGCCCAACGGGGCGGGCCAGCTTCGCGTGGAGCGCCTGGCCCTCCTGGGCATCACGTACGAGCCGAGGTACGTCTTCGAGGACGCCCCAGGCTACGCCTTCGTGACCATCCTGGAGCCCGCGGGCGTGTGGCACCCCAACGTGGCCACGCGCCCCGCCCAGGCGGTGTGCCTCGGCCCCACGCTGCCCGCCGGCATCCTGGTGAAGGACCTGGTGGTGCTCACCTACGCCGCGCTGGCGATGGACAGGAAGCTCGTGCAGATGGACGAGCGGGCGGCCGCGGGCGTGATGAACGCCGAGGCAGCGGTCTGGTGGCAGCAGCACGGCGGACTCGTGCCGCTCACCGGCACGCCCTTCCTGGCTCCCGGAGACTAAATGACTCGCCACGATTCTGAATCAATGTGGGCGGGGCCTCTGCGCCCCGCGACACCCTGCGCGGGGCAGAGACGCCCCGCCCACAGGCCTGCGCAATTCCGGCACACGTTCCTTCCTGAGCCTTTGATTCAGAATCGTGGCGAGTTATTTAGAAACCAAACCCAGCCCGCCTGGGTTTGGTTTCTTCTCGGCGCCTCCGGCCAAGGCGCGGGCAGGCGGAATCCCTATTGAACCGACCGCAGAACCGCTCGGTTCAATAAGGTGTGCCCAGCCGCACAAATCCGTTACTGCAGCCGTCAAGGTGGAACTGCTTGACAAGGGGAGGGCCACGGGGGTATAATAGAGGCGGGAAGGGGTGCGCAAAGTGAGGCAGGGGCAACGCAGCAACACGGGGGTGCTAAACTATGATCAGCATGGCGCTAACGGGTTGTCGGTCGCACCGCGGCCTGCGGCGGCAGGGGTTCACCATCGTTGAGCTCCTCGTCGTGATCGGGATCATTACCATCCTTGCCGGCCTGCTGTTGCCCGCCATCATCTACGCGCTGGGCACGGCCGACCTGACGAACTGCCTGAGCAACCTGCGCCAGGTCGGCCAGGCGTTCACCAACTACTACAAGGACTTCGACTCTTGGATGGTGTCCTGCGGCGCGCCGGAGACTATCTCGGCGGCATATCCGCAGAACGGCCCATTCGTCGAGCCGCCGATGGACTACGAGGCGACCGTGGTGACCCTTAGCAAGGGCAGGTTCCCCTCCTGGTACGTTGCCCTGGCGCCCTACGTCAATCCTGTTGCCACGTGGAAGAACGCGCTAAACTCCTATTGCCTGAGCGAGGGGAAGCCCACCAGCCCGCTGCCGGACAGCTACTACATCCACCGTGAGATCGCGAAGCTGTGCATGCTCTACACGTGCCCGGCCAAGAAGCAGGCCACCATCGGCTATGGCTACAACTACCTCGCTCCCTTCGGCGAGTCGGTGCTCTACCCCCTCGACAAGGTGAGGTACGCGGCGGACTACCCCGCGTATGCGTGCCGCGGCGCGAAGAACGGCGGCTCTGCCATGAAGGACGCCGCTCAGGACCAGTACTGCTGGCCCTACGGTGCGGCGAGCGGCGGCACGGACCCCTCGGGCTTCTTCCCATATCCCTGCTTCCTGACGGGCGGCCCGGCGCCCTTGCCCATCCTCTGGTACGGGCAATCCGTCTCCTTCGGCGTGCTCACCCAGCCCACCGCGCAGATCGCCGTGTGCGACACCGGGCTGCCCACGAACGCCCCAGTGTGGGAGAAGGTGGTCGTCTCCTCGAGCGGTGGCGTGGACCGCTACGACTGGGGTCCGACCACGAAGCGGGCCCTGCCCACGGAGTGGACCGAGTTCACCACGAACCGCGCCGCCAACAACGAGAACGGCTATGTCCGCTTCCCCATGTCGAAGGTCTACACCGGCGATGCCCTCGTGGACAGCTCGGGCGCGGAGAAGCCGTGGAAAGACGTCGCCAGCCTGCGGGTCGCCAGGTACAAGAGGCTGTATTCGCAGTACACGGACTCGATTGACGGCTCGGAGACGCCCATGATGAACACCGGCTGGCGCCCCATGCCGCGCCACAACAAGAGGACCGCGTGCCTCTACTTCGACGGCCGCGCCATGCCGCACAACATCATGGACATCGTGAGCTACGAGTGGGGCGACCGCAACTGCCTGTTCGACAACAGGCCGCCCGGCAAGGCCCCAGCCCCGAAGTTCCAGGACACCTACAACCTCGGCCTCTGGCTCCCGGTCCGCGTCGGCGGCACCGGCACGACCGCTGGAGAGGTGGACATCACGAAGTGACCCGCGCTTGAAGGCGCGTAGTTTCCTAGCCGGCGTCCCGTGGAAACGCGAAGGCCCCGCGAGCCCAGCCGCTCGCGGGGCCTTCTCACTTGGCGCGGCCTCACGGGCGGACGGCTGGGTCGGCGATCCATTGCTTCAGCGGGGTCATGGGCCGGGCCGCCGCGGGCGGCTGCCCGCGGTACGGCGTGAGGAGGACGGCGAGCCGCGCCTCCTTCGCCCCCGCCAGGCGGATGAGCAGGCGGCTCACCCCTTCGTTCTGCGCCTGCGGCTTCGGCGGCGTCGCCGAGGCAGTCTCGAACTTCGCCTCCTTCGGCTCCAGGATGGTGGCGCGAAGGAAGCTCTCCCCCTGCTTCAGCGTCGCCGTCGCACCCTCCGCCTGCACGGCCGCCGCTGTGTGAAGAGTCCACACCACGTCCGCAGGCGCCTTCAGCTCCACCTCGTCCTGCACCAGCACCTCCTTGCGGTCGAGGAGTGCGATGCCGCGCCACCAGCGCGCGGCGCCCTTGTTGGCCCCTGACAGGTCAGCAATGCCGAAGGCCCATGCCGGGATCGAGGCGAAGGCGATGAGGGGCGCCTTCGCCGCCGGGTCCTGGTTCTCACCGCCGATGGTCAGCGTGTTGTGCCCCTCAGTGCGCAGGCGGTAGTAGGTCCAGCGCTGCTTGCCGAAGAAGCCGGGCAGGTTGTAGTCGTCTGGCCCCAGGTCGAGCGCCCAGCGGGTGCCCAGGGCGTCGAGGACGAATGTGCCCAGGTCCAGGTGCGAATGGTTGGCCCGGTTGTCGCCCCCCTTGAAGCCCACGAAGAGCGCGTCCTTGTCCTCCCACGCCGAGCGGAGGAAGACCACGTCCACGCCGCGGAAGCGGCGGTCGAGCGGCCAGTTCTCGGCCTTTGGCCCCGCCCCGCGCGGGTCGAACCACAGGAGGTCGAGAGCGTCGGGCCGCCCCTCGCAGCTCCGCTGGTGCCAGGCGTAGCGCGGCTCGTCGAGCGTGCGGGCGAGCCAGAACATTTCGGCGGCGCGGCCCGAGCGGCTCCCCGCGTCGGCGTAGTTGAACGTGTGGCCCACCGGCCCGGCGAAGTGGAGGCGGAAGTCCCCCGCCTTGCGGAAGCCGGGCATCTCCTGGATGAGGCCCAGGTCGGTGCCGAGCGCGGTCTGGAGCGCGGCCAGGTAGTAGACGGTGTAGCGGGTGGCGTAGTGCCAGTAGCCCGGCCCCTCTGCCCAGCCGCCCTCGGGCTCGTAGCTGCGCATGGCGAGGGGGATGGAGCGGCGTGCGGCGGCGAGGATTTCGGCGGCCAGCTCGGGCCGCTCGTCGGCGATGGCCAGCGCCCCAATGGCAATGCCCCCGTTGCACACCTGGTTCCAGTTGTGCGTGGACTTCGCCCACCAGCCGCCGCCGTCGTAGACCTTTTTCGCCGGCAGCAGGCCCTTCGCCACGATGGCCTCCACCACGGTCTTCCTCTGCTCGGGCGTGAGCCTGTCGTGGAGCCAGTCGTAGCCGATGGCCGCCGCGTGGGTCATCTCCGCCGTGTCGAGGAAGTGCGAGGGATGCCAGTCCTTGAACCCGCACACGTTGAGCAGCTCGGCCACGGCCCGGTCGGCGAATGCCTCTGCTGTTGTGGGCGGGGCCTCTGTGCCCCGCGCTGCGCGGCGGGCGGAGCCGCCGCCCACATCCCCGCCCAGGCGATAGAGGAGGCCCAGGGTGTAGATGCGGTCCACCGCCGCGCGGCTCACGTGGAGGAGCCTTGGGCCGATGACCTTGTATTCGAGGGGCGGCTCCTTCACGTAGCGTTCGGCCTGCGCGCGTAGCGCCGCGTGGTATTCCTTCGCCAGCGGCTCCTTCGCCACCATCTCCCGCACCCGCGCCAGGTCGGCCTCGAGCGCGATGAGCCGTGGATGGCCCTGCCGCAGGCCCTTGAGGATGTCCTCCCCCGCCGGCGCGAGGGCCACCGACCCCAACACGCACGCCGCGACGCACACCGCACCGAAGCTCATCGTCTGGCCTCCTGCACCGAACACACCCCCCCGTTTGGAGTCCTGCCTTCAGGCAGTCTTGGCCTCCAGCCGCCGCGCGAAGACTGGCTGAAGCCAGGACTCCAAACGGACCCTCTCCGGGTTTGGAGTCCTGCCTTCAGGCAGTCTT
>VGYV01000657.1 GCA_016872855.1 Planctomycetota bacterium | reverse complement strand
CCGCCTCGCAATGAACGACACAAGAAGCTCCCCGCGGGTGCTCACGTGCGTCCCGAAGGGACGGCAGTGGGTTGCCGGCGGCTTCAGCCGCCGGAGAGCGGGCCAACCCTGGGTTCAGTCCCGAAGGGACGGCAGAAACCCACGGCGAGGCGGTCCGGGACCCTTTCTGCCGTCCCTTCGGGACTTCGGCGGTTGCGGCGCCCGACTCCGGCGGCTGAAGCCGCCGGCAACCCGCTGCGCTCCCTTCGGGAGCGAGACACTGAGGCGCCCATGACCTCGCCCCGTTTCCCGTGGGGCAGTGTACTCAGCCTTCTCGTGTGCCTCTCGTCCGCTCACGCCCTCGCCGCGGCCCAGGGCTGGCGGGGCGACGGGAGCGGGAAGTATCCCGACGCCGACCCGCCGATCACCTGGAGCCGCATCAGCAAGGCTGTGAGCGGCCTCCGCTACCCCGTCGAGAACCCTACCGAAGTCGTCGCCGGCAAGCCGATGCGCGATGGCGTCGCCCGCGAATGGCTCGTCCTCGGCCCCGTGCCCCTGCCGCCCGAAGCGAAGGTCGAGAATGACACGCTCCCCAACGAGTCCGACTTCGCGCCCGTGGAAGGCGACAAGGTGGGTGAGTTGGCCTGGAAGAAGGTGGCTGCCGATGCGGCGCTGCTCGACTTCGCGGCGCTCTTCGGCAAGCGGCCAAGCGGCGTGGCGTACGCCTTCACCAACCTGTTCTCGGAGACCGGCGGCGCCTTCCGCCTCAACCTCACCTACGTGGGCGGCGTGCGCATCGTCGTGAACGGCAAGCCCGGCCCGCCCTTCTGCGCCAGAGCCAAGATCACCCTCGCCAAGGGCTGGAACCGCATTCTCCTCAAGGCATCGCCCGGCGAGCAGGGCGACTGGTTCCTCATCCCCATCCTCCACGCCTGCCCCCCCGCCGACTACGAGGAGACGGGCATCGCGTGGAAGGCCGTGCTGCCCGGCGCCCACCCGGGCTTCTACGGAGCGGGCATGGGCGTCGGCTCACCCGTCGTCGCGGGCGACAGGCTCTACCTCCTCAGCGAGCCGCACGACCTCATCTGCCTGCGCAAGAGCGACGGCAAGGTGCTCTGGCTCCGCACCAACAGCTACCTCGACGCGGCGACCGAAGAGGAGAGGAAGTCTCCCACCGGCCAGGAGGCGGCGGCCATCGCAGTTAGGCTCGATGCGATCAACGCCGAGCTGCTCAGCGGCCCCCTCACGGCCAAACAGTGCGAGGAGAAGGTGAAGCTCGAGAAGGAACTCTACCAGGCCATGCGCCAGACGGGCAACCGCCAGTACCGGCGGGGCGAAATCCCCGACGTGGGCTACTCCGGCTTCGCACCCGTCACCGACGGCCAGCTCGTCTGGGCCTGGTTCGCCACAGGCGTGAGCGCCTGCTACGACCTCGACGGCCACCGCAAGTGGATTCGCGTGGACAACCGCCCGGCCGTCGAGCACGGCTTCTCCTCCTCGCCCATCCTCGCCGACGGCAAGCTCGTGGTCTTCATGCGCGACCTGATGGCCTTCGACGCCAAGACGGGCGCCGTCGCCTGGCAGACGCCGGTCTCGCCCCATCAGGGGCTGAACCCCGCCGGCTTCTTCCACGGCACGCCTCTCGCCACGGCCGTTGGCGGCGTGCCCGTCATCGCCCTGGGCAACGACAGCATCGTGCGGGCGAGCGACGGCAGGGTGGTCTACACCCCGGCCGGCTACATCGGCGCCCAGTGCATCGCATCTCCCGTCGCTGACGCCGGCACGCTCTTCCTGGCGACGAGTGGGAGCATGCAGTTCCTCCTTCACACGCTGCCCGAGTCGTTCAGCGACCCCCTGAAGCTGGCGACGCGGACGATGAAGCTCGACGTGTCGGCCTGGCCGAAGTACTACATGCCCTGGCATCTCTCCTCGCCGATTGTGCATGATGGCCTGGCCTACCTCCTCAACAACTCGGGCGTCCTCACGGTCGTGGACCTGAAGACGGTGGAGGTCATCTACCAGAAGCTCCTCGACCTCGACCATTTCCAGTGGGTGAACGAAGGGGCGGCGCGAGGCATCGGCATCAGCCCAGTGCTTGCCGGCAGCCGCATCTACATCCTTGGGAACAATGGCGGCTCGGTCGTCATCGAACCGGGGCGGACCTTCAAGCAGCTCGCGAAGAACAAGCTCGAGAACGCCATCCTCGTCGGCCACTGGGCGGAGCGGCAGGAGCGTTTCGTGGCCAATCCCGTGCCCGACGGCAAGCGCCTCTACGTCCGCGGCGAGGCCACCCTCTATGCCCTCGGCCCGCCGTGAGCTAGGTGCCCGACGGGGCGGTCAGGAGGTGTCAGGTGTTGGGTGATAGGTGTTGGGGGTTGGGGGTGCTGCTGGCCCTGCCCGGAGTGTGCGGCGGGGCGGAGCAGGCGGCCTCTCCGCGGCTGCCAGAAGGCGTCGTGCCCACGATGGCCGTGTGGGGCTGGACGCTGGAGGAGTTCAAGCCCGGCGGCTATCGGGCGTTCCTCGATTTGGCGGCGAAGCATTCGCCCTATAACCTGATCACGACGACCATCCGCGCGCCGATGAAGGAGGTGACGGATGAGGATGTCTACAAGCAGATCAAGGAAGGCACGGCCTACGCCCGCGGCCTGGGCATCCGCATCGCGTTCGACCTCGACGTGCGGCTCGCGCGGCGGGCGTTCCAAAAGGCGTATCCCGACGAGCTTCAGGAGATGCTGCGCCTCCGCGAGTTCGACCTGAAGGATGGCGGGGAAGTCTCCGCCGCCATCGTCAGCACCGACCTCGGCGACCACTATACCTTCCAAGACACCCACTACATCCCGCTCGCGGGGCGGCTGGTGCGCGTCTACTCCTACGTGCGCGGGCCGCAGGGGATCGAGCCCGATAGCATCGAGGACATCACGGCGAAAGGCTGCAAAGTGGTCGCCGCCTCCGAGCGCGAGGTCAAGGTGTCGGTCGCCTGCGGCGAGGGGACGAAGGGGCGAAAGGCTTGCCTGATGGCAGCCTTCACGCACCTCACGCCCGACGTCTTCTCGCCCCACCTCCTGGCGTTCCAGCGCGAGATCATCAAGCGCTACGCCGACACGGGGCTGGCCGGCGTGTGCAAGGACGAATGGGGCTTCCCTCCCTGCTACGACGGCTGCCCCGCGAAGAACGACTACTGGTTCTCGAAGTCCTTCGCCGAGGAGTACGCGAAGCAGAGCGGCGGGCGCGACCTCGTCCGCGACTGCCTCCTGATGTGGGCGGGCGAGAAGGGCCGCCTGCACGAACGCCAGGCCGCCATCAACCTGTTCCAGGAGATGTGCCGCGCCCGCAACGGCGAGATCGAGGACGACTTCTACAAGGCCACGAAGGCCACGTTCGGCCCCGCGGCAATCGTCGCCACGCACCCCACCTGGTATCCCTATCCAGGCGTTCAGGAGTTCAAGAAGAACGGCCTCGACTGGTGGGCGGCGACGCGCGACCTGGCGCAGACCGACGAGGTGACGCCCTACTCCTGCCGCACGTCCCTCGCCAAGAAATGGGGCAGCCCTCTGTGGGTGAACATGTACTACTCGTCGAACCGAGCCGACTACGACAAGGCGCTCTGGGCGCACGCCTTCGGCGGCGGACGCATCAACTACCATCCCGTCTACCCCGCCCCTGCGCAGAAGGGGCGGAGCTGGGCCTACGACTCGCTCCTGCGCGGCGGCCTGATGCGCGGCGAGTGCCGAGTCCGCCTGCTCAACTTCATAACCAGGGCGCCCCTCGACTGCCCCGTGGCGGTGGTCTTCGGCCACGCCTGCGCGATGAACTGGGCGGGGCCGTCCTACGCCGACATTGGGATGGCCCTCACCGACGCCCTCTGGCGGGCCGGCTTCCCCGCCGACCTCATTCCGTCGAGCGACATCGCCTCTTTGAAGCTCGGCGACGACGGCCTCGTGCAGTACGGCCCGCAGCGCTACGCCGCAGTCGTCCTCTACCGCCCCGAATTCGAGCGCCCCGAGACCGCGGCCTTCTTCCGCGTTTGTAGTTCCGCCTTCAGGCGGTCTTCCGGGGGTGGGCCCGTTGCGCCCTCCACCGCCCTCTTCCGCGTGGGCAACTGGACCGCCGGCCCCGACGCCAAGCCCTTCGATGGCAACGCCGCGCTGCCGAAGGCGATGGCGGCCCTCCCCGATGCCGGGGCGTGCGCGAACGCCGTCCTCGCCGTCCTCAAGGAACGCGGCGTTGCGCCCCAGACCGGCGCGAGTGAGCGGATGAGCGGCTTCGGCTACGGCATGAGCGCGCCGCCCGCCTCGGGCCGCTGCCGCCTCATTGATGGCACTGCCATCCTCCTGGCCGGCGCCAAGGATGTCTCGGGCGACCCCATCCAGGAAACGTCTGAGGTCGGGGGCCACAAGGTGTTCGTGGATGCGATCGGGGTGGTGGCGATTCGTCTGGCGGCGGATGGGAGCCTGGAGGCCCTCGCCGCGGGCGGACTCAGGCGCATCGAGGCCGGGGCATTCAAGCTGGAACTGGGATCGCCTGCCGACCTCGCCCTCTGGCGCGACGCGAGCGGCAAGTGGCACGGCGTGCTACAGGACTTCCCTGGCCCGATCCCCCCTGCCCTATCCGCCCTGACCAACGACTGGCTCCGCCTCTCGGCACCCCCGCC
>VGYV01000656.1 GCA_016872855.1 Planctomycetota bacterium | reverse complement strand
GTGGCGCGCGTTGCCCCGTGGCGGGATGAACGTGCGGACGGCGTTGTCGAAGACCACGAGGCCCGCCTGGTCGCCCTGGCGCAGCATCAGGAGCGAGAGGCAGGCCGCCAGCGCCGCCCCGTAGTCGAGCCGCGTCTGGCGGGCCGTCGTGAAGTCCATCGAGCCGCTGGCATCGAGCAGCACGTAGCAGCTCAGATTGGTCTCCGCCTCGAACTGCTTGATGAAGAAGCGGTCGGTGCGGGCGAGGACCCGCCAGTCTATGTAGCGGGGGTCGTCCCCGGGCGAGTACTCGCGGAACTCGGCGAACTCCACGTTGAAGCCGTGGTAGGGGCTCTTATGGATGCCGGAGTAGTAGCCCTCGACCGCCTGCCTGGCCCGCAGCTCGAGCCGGCTGATCTTGGCCACTGCCCTGCGGTCTATCTGGCGTTCCTTCGCCGCGGGCAACGCGCGCTCCTTCTTACGTCTGAAATCGGCAATCGGCAATTGGAAATCGGAAATCGCCGCCTCAGCCCCCTGCCTCAATCGCCGGCACCTCGCCCAGGAGACGCGCCACCACATCATCCGAGGTAATCCCCTCCGCCTCGGCATTGAAGTTCAGGAGCACGCGATGGCGCAGGACGGGCGCCGCCACGGCCTTCACATCCTCGACCGAGGCATAGCCGCGGCCCAGGAGAATCGAGCGGGCCTTCGCTCCCAGGATGAGGTACTGCGACGCCCGCGGCCCCGCGCCCCACGCCACCCACTCCCGAACGTAGTCGGGCGAGTCCGCCTCCTTCTTCCGCGTCCGCCGCACCAGCGTCACCGCATAGCGGTACACGTGGTCGGGCACGGGGATGCGGTAGACGAGGTCCTGGAGCCTCACGATGTCCTCGCCCGACAGCACGTGCTTCACCGCGGGGTCGCGCAGCGTGGTCGTGCGGCGGACCACCTCGATCTCCTCGTCGAAGCTCGGATAGTCCACGCGGACGTGGAACATGAAGCGGTCGAGCTGGGCCTCGGGCAGGGGATACGTGCCCTCCTGCTCGATGGGGTTCTGGGTGGCGAGGACGAGGAAGGGCTCGCGGAGGTAGTACTCCTTGCCGCCGGCGGTGACGCGGTGCTCCTGCATTGCCTCCAGCAGCGCGGCCTGGGTCTTCGGCGGCGTGCGGTTGATCTCGTCGGCCAGCACGATATTGGCAAAGAGCGGGCCGTGGACGAACTCGAAGGCCCGATGCCCCGTCGTCTTGTCCTCCCGCAGAATCTCCGTGCCAATGATGTCCGACGGCATCAGGTCGGGCGTGAACTGGATGCGGTGGAACTGAAGCGAGAGGACGCGAGCGAGGGTGCGAACGAGAAGCGTCTTGGCCAGGCCGGGGACGCCTTCGAGCAGGCAGTGGCCCCGCGAAAACATGGCCAGGAGCACCTCCTCGACCACCTGGTCCTGGCCCACGATGATGTGGCGCAGCTCCTCGCGGAGCTGGGCGCAGGCGCCGCGAAAGCGTTCGAGGTCCTGGACGTCCTGGTCGGTCACGGCGCCCACGGGGGCTTCGGCGACGGCTTCGGCCATCAGTGGCTCCTTCACGAGGGGGATTCCGGATGCCCCATATTATGGCACTACCTGTCTTTAGACGCAAGAAGCGGTGCCCAGGTTTTACGAAGTCGTTACGCTTTTCTGCGCGAGGGGCCCTGCGCCGCGCGGGCGACGAGCGCTGGCTCGGCGTCTGGCAGGAATGGCGTGAACATACGCCCGCAAGGGCGCCAGAGGGTAGCCACGGGCGTAAGCCCGTGGATCGCTGTGGCACAGCCGGCCCAGCCCCCGCAGGGGGCGGCAGAAACTCGCGGAATCGCGCGTAACCCAGGGTTCTGCCGCCCCTTACGGGGCTGGCGCGGCCGGGCCGCCCTGTCCCACGGGCTCACGCCCGTGGCTATCTCCTGCCGCCCGCCGGCGGCGGGCTGCGTTGGCGCGCGCCCTTGAGTTCACGCCATTCGTGTCTGGCAGGCTGAGGAAGCGTAACATACTGCCAGATAGAGACTTGTGGAGGCGTGCGCCGAGGCGGAAGCGGGCGCAGGGGGGCGTCCGTCGGGGGAGCACCCATTGTGGGTCAGATCAGTGGTGGGGAGTTGACCCACAATGGGGCGGATGGCCCCGGAACCGCCCGGATTGGCAAAGCGCCCATTGTGGGTCAGTGCCGCGCGGCCGGGCAGTTGACCCACAATGGGGGCCGCGGTGAGCCTACTTGAAAGCGGCCTTGATCTCGGCCAGGCCGATGCCGAGGGCAGCCTTGGCGAGGGCGTCGAGGTCGGCCTCGCTGCCCTGAAGGTGAAGCGTGCGGTGGCAGTGCTTCAGGCTCTCTCCGGGCTTGAGGAAGGCGGCGGGAGATGAGCTCTCGATTTCGTAGAAGGGGCCGAGTGGCGGGCCGCCGTTCACGGGGCCGTCATTGTAGCTGTTCACTACATCGCCCTTGAACGGCTCCTTCTGGATTTCCCACATGGAGTTGACGTAATCCGTTGCCCCTTCAGGCTTTGTGTAGGTGGCGAGGGTAAGGACCTTGTTGGCGGCGTCGTAGCTGCCGGCGATGGGCTTGGCGCGGTGGGGGCTGAGGCCGATCTTACCACGCTCCTTGCCGTCGCACTTGAAGTAAAGCACACCACCCTTCGCCTTGAGCCGGCTGGGCGACACCTTGCCGAAATAGGTGTCGTTGGCGATGGGGCCGAGCTTCTCCTCCGGCCCCTCGACGTAGGGGATGACCACGGTGGTGGCGGGCGAGGGGTTGTACATGCAGAGGATCCAGATGGAGACGGTGCCCGTCTCGCGGGTCCAGGGCTTGTCGCCGGCGTTCTTCACGTTGTTGTCGCTCTCGTAGGCGACGGCCTTGACCGTCGGCGGCACCTCGATGCCGAAGTACTTCTTCACATCGGCCGGCTCGAGCAGGCGCACGGTGCGGTCGGCCACGATGTCGAGCCTGGTGCCGGAGACGTTTGTGAGGGAGAATGCCTTGCGGAAGCGCGCGCTGGTCTGTCCCTTCTCCACAACGTCCCACCCGCCCCAGTCAATGGGAGCCGGGACCAGCCAATCCTTGAAGTCGAACTTGGGGCCTGTGCCCTTGGGAAAGTAGATGGAGAACTGCCCGCCCTCGGGGCCGAGCCAGAAGCGGTCTTCGCCGCCGAGGGGGTTGAACTGGGGCTTGCGCTGGCCGGAGGCGACGAGCTCGCGGTTGATCCAGCCGTAGCTCATCCCGCCGCGGCCGCCCGCGGTGCTGGTCATCACGCGGCCCTGGTAGAGCGGCACCACGGCCACGCGGGCCTGGCCCGACTTGTCGGACAGCACGATGGCGTGCGTGTGGGCCATCAGGAACGACACGTCGCCCGAAAAGGTCGGCGTCGCCTGCCTGCCGCCTGGCGCCGCGCAGCCCGCGAGAGCCAGGGCCGCGAACGCCACCACCACATGCTTCATCACCGCAGTCTCCTCCAACAGACGTGGTTGGGAACCTCGACTCGCAGAGCCACAGGAAACCACATTTCCCTGGAACATGCAAGCGCGGCGGCTGTTCGTAGTGCGGGCTTCAGCCCGTATCTTGGCTTCCGACGGCCTGAAGGCCGCACTACGAACCCGGCCGGACACGCTTGTTCAGGCCTTCAGGCGGGCCTCAATGGCCTCGATGACGGTGTCGAGGACCTTGATGCGGGCGTACCACTTGCAGTTGGCCTCGACGATGGTCCAGGGGGCGTAGGGGGTGCTCGTGCGGAAGAGCATCTCCTCGACGGCGGCCTTGTACTGGTCCCACTTCTCGCGGTTGCGCCAGTCCTCTTCGGTGATCTTCCACTGCTTGTGGGCGAGGCGCTGGCGCTCCTTGAAGCGGCGGAGCTGTTCGTCCTTGGTGATCTGGAGCCAGAACTTTCGGACGACGGCGCCGGCGTGGGCGAGGTGGTGCTCCATGTCGTTGATCTCGCGGTAGGCGCGCTTCCAGTCGGCCTCGGAGCAGAAGCCCTCGACGCGCTCGACGAGGACGCGTCCGTACCAGGAGCGGTCGAAGATGGCGACGTGGCCGGCCTTGGGCATGGCGGTCCAGAAGCGCCAGAGGTAGTGATGGGCGCGCTCGATGTCGTTGGGCGCGGCGACGGGGATGACCGTGTAGCCGCGGGGGTCGAGGTTCTGGGTCAGGCGGCGAATGTTGCCGCCCTTGCCCGCGGCGTCCCAGCCCTCGAAGGCGAGGACGACGCCGACGCGGCGGCGGTAGATTTCGTATTCGAGTTCGCGGACGCGGTCCTGGGCCTTGTCCAGGCGCTTGCGGTAGGCGTCGAGGTCAAGCTCGGGGGACATGTCGATGCCGTCGAGGATGGAGGCCTTGAGGGCCTGAGGCACATGGGCCGCTGGAGCGGCTGGCACGGCCTTGGGCTTGGCCGTCTGCTCAACGGCGGCCACGCGGCGCTCGAGGGCGCCGACCACGGTCTCGAAGACCTTCAGCGTGGCGAAGCGCTGGTCGTGGGCCTCCACCACGGTCCAGGGGGCAAACTCTGAATCCGTCTTGGCCAGCATGTCTTCGGCGGCGGCCAGGTGCTGGTCGTAGCGCTTGTGGTCCAGCCAGTCGGCCTTGTTCACCCGCCAGGCCGTGGCGGGGTTGCCCTCGAGCTTCTCGAAGCGCCGCTTCTGCTCTTTCTTCGAGATGTGGAGGAAG
>VGYV01000655.1 GCA_016872855.1 Planctomycetota bacterium | reverse complement strand
GGCCATTGCCCAGGCCCGCAAGATCCTCAAGGCGTACAAGGCCTCCCGCGAGGCCTCCCAGGCCCACCAGCTCCTCGAAGGCTACGGCGTGGCCACGGGGGGAGGGGTTTTCGAGGAGGAGTGATTTTCGATTTTCGATTGGCAGACAAACCAGGAGGCACACGAATGCGGAATGCTGAGTGCGGAGTGCGGAGTGGAATCCGAAATCCTTTTGCCCTTTGCCTTTTGCCCTTTGCCTTTTGCCTTGCGGTCTCGTGGGCCATGGCGGGCGAGGGGCCGCCGAAGGCCAAGGGCGATCCCGCGGAGGATGCGAAGACGGAGTACCGCGCGGCGGACATGCTCAAGCGCGGCATCGAGCTGCTCGAGCTCAAGCAGGAGGAGCGCGGCCTCAAGCTCATCTCATCCGTCCCACGCATGTTCCCCAACGCCAAGGCCCGCTTCAAGGCCTACCTCGTCCTCGGCCAGCACCACGTCGAGAAGCGCAACTACGAACTCGCTATCAAGCAGTTCCGCTATCTAGCCGACTCCGAGGATGCCGACCAGCAGGCCGAGGCGCTCTACCAGGAGGGCATCTGCCACTACAACCTGAACAATTTCGACAAGGCATTCATGGCCCTCCGCCGCGTCACAAACGAGTTCCCCTGGAGCGTCTACGCCAACGAGGCCTTCTACTACATCGGCCAGTGCCACTTCAAGCTGGGGCGCTGGTCCAAGGCCGTCGAAGCACTCGAAAAGGTCGGCACCAGCGTGCCCACCAACACGCAGGGCGAGACCCTTGCCGAGGCCGGCCAGCGCCTGTTCGTGAAAATCTTCGACCGCGACCTCGTGGTCCTCATCACCCTGGGCGGCAAGCCCAAGGCCACCCTCACCACCGCGCGCGGCGACAAGGAGGAGGTGGCCCTCGAACCCCTCGGCCAGAGCGGCGAGTTCTACATCGGCTCGGTCCCCACCCTCCCCGGCGAGCCCAAGCCGGGCGACAAGCTCCTCCAGATAGTCGGCGGCGACACCGTGTCCGTCGAGACCGTTGACGCCAACACGGAGTCCGGCAAGCGTAACGAGAAGCGGCTGGCCACGATCAAGATGGTCTCCACCGCCTCGGTCGGCTTCACGGACGGGGCCTACCGCGAGTACACCCAGGGCATCTTCGGCGACGGCGAGGCCTTCATCCGCGTGAAGGACCTCGACCGCGACACCACGGCCAAGAAGGACGAGATCGCGGTCAAGGTCTTCACCCAATACAAACAGGAGCGGGCGCCCGAGGCCGAGCGGACGAGCCTGGACTTCGCGCGCGAGGAGGAGACGGTGGTCCGCGACACCGTGCAGGTGAAGCTGGTGGAGACCGAGCCGCACTCGGGCATCTTCGTCGGCACCGTCGTGCCGCGCGTGGCCGTGGACAAAGCGGAGGTGAACCAGGGCGACGCCAAGCTCTCGGCCATGAAAGGCGACGAGCTGGTCGTGGAGTACCTGGACGAGGCCCACATCGGCGGCACCGACACCCGCGAGGTCCGCGCCACCGCCAAGCTCCTCATCGGCCAGATACAGGACGTGAAGATCGAGCACCGCGAGGTGGACACGCTGGACCTCAAGGCCCGCAAGAACCTCATCGAGGCGAAAATCTACCTCAAGCTCGGCAGCATCTTCAAGGAGGTCGGCCTCCAGAAGCAGGCCACCGAGAAGGCAGCCGAGGGCCTCGACCGCGTGGACGACGTCATCCGCACCAGCACCAAGGCCAGCCTCGACCGCTCGCTCGTCGAGGAAGCCTTCAGCGTGAAATGGGACCTCTTGCTCGTGCAGGACAGGATGGGCGAGGCCATCGCCGTCTGCCGCACCCTCACACAGCTCTTCCCCGACTCCACGCTCGTGGACCGCGCGCTCCTCAAGATCGGACAGGCCAGGATGGAGACCGACAAGCCCCACGAGGCCATCGGCATCTTCAACGCCGTCATCAGCCTGCCGAAGAGCGACCTGAAGGCCGAGGCACAATACAGCATCGGAAAGGTCCTCGAACGCGTCGCCAACGAGCACGCCAAGCAACAGCAGCGCGACCCCGATCTCAGCCAGGCCATGACCGCCTACAAGAAGTGCGCCGAGAGCTACCCCGACTCCCCCTTCGCCGGCGACGCCCTCGAGCAGATCGCCAACTACTACATCCTGGCCAAGGACTACAACAGGGCCATCGAGCTGATGGAGCGCGTGTTCCAGGACTACCCGGACGCCAGCTTCCTAGACCGCATGCTCCTCAAGTGGGTCATCGCGGCCTACCGCGTGGGCAACCTGGCCGTGGCCAAGGCCAAGGCCGAGCAGCTCCTGGCCGAGTACCCCAACTCGCCGCTGGCCCCCAAGGCCCGCCAGTTCCAGGAAATCATCGAGAAGAAGATGAGCGGCGGGGGCGAGACCCCCGAGCCCAAGGCCGAGCCCAAGGGGGAGGAGAAGAAGGAGGAATGATCGATTGCGGATTGGCGATTGCGGATTGAAATCTGAAATCCGCAATCTAAAATCCGAGATCGAAGACGCCCCAAGGAGACCCGATGCTCGAGTACATACTGGACGGGGGGCTTCTCATGTACCCCCTCGTCGCCTGCTCGATTGTGGCGCTGGCGGTGATGATTGACCGCGTGCGCGCCTTCCGCGCCGCCGAGGCCGACATCGTGGCCCTGCGCACCAGGGTCACGGATTGCCTGGACGCTGGCCGCGTGGACGAAGCGGTGGACGTGGCCCGCCAGTCCCACGGCCCAGTCGCCGCGGTGCTCCTGGCCGGCCTCGACCGCTACCGCAAGCTCAAGGCCCGCGGCCGCGCCGTCCTCGAAATCGAGACCAACGTCAAGGAGACGATGGAGGACTACGCCCCCCACGCGATGGAGCCCCTCGAGGCCCGCCTCAACCTCCTCTCCATGATCGGCAGCATCGCGCCACTCCTCGGCATGACTGGCACCGTCACCGGCATGATCACCTCCTTCAACTCCATGGCCGAAATGGGCGGTCTCGACGCCGGCGGCGTGGCCGGCGGCATCGCCGAGGCACTCATCACCACCGGCGCGGGACTCCTCATCGCCGTCCCCTCCGTCGTCGCCTACAACATCTTCGCCAAGAAGATCGACCGCTATGTCCTCGAGATCGAGCAGACGATGAAGGACCTGATCGACTTCATCTCCCTCGGCCACGCGGAGTCCTGACTGCCTTCTGCCGTCTGCCGACTGCCTTCTGCCGTCTGCCGACTGCCTTCTGCCGTCTGCCGACTGCCGTCTGCCGACTGCCGACTGCCGTCTGCCGACTGCCTTCTGCCGTCTGCCGACTGCTTTCTGCCGTCTGCCGACTGCCGACTGCCTTCTGTTTTCTGCCGTCTGCCGTCTGCCGTCTGTCGAGTGCCCACTGCCATGCTTCTCTCCAAGACCAGAGCCTTCTTTGAGCCCGACGTCACCTCCTTCGCCGACATCGCCTTCCTGCTCATCTTCTTCTTCATCCTCACCACCACGTTCATCCTGCCCGCGGGCAGCAAGCTGGACATCCCGGCCGCCTCGGCCGACCCCGAAAAGGCCGAGGACAAGCAGCTCACCGTCACCCTGGCCGGCGAGGACATCCACTACGGCCCCGAGGGGGAGAAAGTGACCCTTGAGGAGCTGCGCCGCAGCCTCTTCGGCCGCAACTTCCGAGCCAAGCCGCCCGACAAGCGCATCGTCATCGTCAACGCCAAGCCCGACGTGCCCTACGAGCTCTACTTCGACGTGGTCATGGCCATTCACCACGCCGACGGCGTCCTCGCCCTCCTCGAAGAGGAAGAGAAGGCCAAGAAATGAGCATCCGACGCAAGAAGCGCCTCAAGGCCATCGTGCCCACCGCCTCCTTCGCCGACATCGCCTTCCTCCTCAACATCTTCTTCATGGTCACGTCCAACTTCATCAAGGAGGGGCACATCGAGCTCAAGCAGCCCGGCTCCCCCGAGATCGAGGCGCTCAAGGAGAGCCAGATTTCGGTCGCCCTCGACAAGGAGGGCGAGCTCTGGCTCCAGGGCAGGCCCTGCCCGGTCGGCGTCCTCGAAGAAGGCGTCAAGGTCCTCATCGCCGAGCTTGGGGACAAGACGGTGATGCTGAAGATAGACCGCGAGGTCCGCCAGGAGAAGTACGGCCCGGTCTTCCTCGCCCTCAGCCGCGCGGGGGCCGAGCTTGCCCTCGTCGGCCAGAAAGAGAAGGAATGACCACCACCCCTCGCCCCTACGCTCTGTGTCACCCCTCGCCCCTGCGCTCCGCGTGGGGGCGGGATGCGGACGCTCCGCGTCCATTCATCGCCGCAGAGCGGCGGAAGAGCTCGTCCCCACGCGGAGCGTAGGGACGAGAACGAAGTGGCTGCTCCTCGCCCCTACGCTCTGCGTGGGGGCGGGATGCGGACGCTCCGCGTCCATTCATCGCCGCAGAGCGGCGGAAGAGCCGTCCCCACGCGGAGCGTAGGGACGAGAGGTGGTTGCTCCTCGCCCCTACGCTCTGCGTGGGGGCGGGATGCGGACGCTCCGCGTCCATTCATCGCCGCAGAGCGGCGGAAGAGCCGTCCCCACGCGGAGCGTAGGGACGAGAGGTGGTTGCCCCTCGCCCCTACGCTCTGCGTGGGGGCGGAATGCGGACGCTCCGCGTCCATTCATCGTCGCGGAGCGGCGGAAGAGCCCG
>VGYV01000654.1 GCA_016872855.1 Planctomycetota bacterium | reverse complement strand
ACAGGCCGTTCAGGCAGTCTTCGCCCCGGTGAGCCGAATCGCTGAAAGACTGCCTAAAGGCAGGACTCCGAACCAGGAGAGCGGCCCGTTTGGAGTCCTGCCTTCAGGCAGTCCTCGCCCCGGTGAGCCGAATCGCTGAAAGACTGCCTGAAGGCAGGACTCCGAACCAGGAGAGCGGCCCGTTTGGAGTCCTGCCTTCAGGCAGTCTTCGCCCCGGTGGGGCGGCTCGCCGAAAGCTAGGGCTCCCTGCCGACGACCAGGAGGTTGCGAGCGTTGGGCTTGACGGCGACTCGGCGGCGGAGTGGCGAGCCGTCGCTGAGGACGATGCGGACCTCGTATTCGCCGGCCGCGGGCAGGCCGAAGAAGGCCTCGGGGGGCGTCTGGCGGTTGAAGCCCTCGACGCGCGCGAGCTGCTGGAAGCCGACGATGCGGTCGCCGGGGAGCTGGGCCACCGTGACCTTGGCTCCGAGCGCCCCGATGGGGGTCTTGATGACGACGCTGAGGTAGTAGCGGTTGTCCGGGCCGGCGTAGGGGTTGAGGAGCAACTGCGAGCGGCCGTTGTCGCGGAGGAGAATGAGATCGAGGTCGCCGTCGCGGTC
Source organism: Planctomycetota bacterium (assembly GCA_016872855.1). Lineage (GTDB taxonomy): Bacteria > Planctomycetota > PUPC01 > DSUN01 > DSUN01 > DSUN01. The sequence goes on along the minus strand of VGYV01000654.1, from coordinate 4,058 downwards.
GAAGTCGGCGAAGAGCGCGAAGTTGGTCTTCTCGCCCTTTTCGCCGGCCACGCCGTATTCGTCCGCCTTGTCGGCGAAGGCGTGGTTCGCCTTCTGGATGTAGAGGCGGTTGCGGAGGGTGGAGTTGCAGACGAAGAGGTCGGGCAGCCCGTCGTCGTTCACGTCGCCCCACGTGCCCCAGAGGCTGTCGTTCTTGTCCGTGGCCATGGGTCCGGTCGTGGCAAGGGCGTCCTTAAAGGAGCCGTCGCCCTGGCCTTGCATGAGCAGGTTCCTACTCCGCTCCTGGGGCACGAAGATGTCAATCTTCCCGTCGTTGTTGTAGTCGGCCACGGCGGGGATGATGAGGGGGCTGTTGCCGGTGGCGGGCGAGGGATAGGTCTCGTAGGCGAGGTCGGCGGCGGGGGCCGGGGCGAAGCCGCGGCGGCCACCGTTGCGCAGGAGGATCGCCGTATCGGAGTTGTAGAGGATGTCCTGCTGCCCGTCGCCGTCGCAGTCGAAGACGACGTATTGTGGCCAGGCCTTTCCTGCGAGGAACTTGGGCGGCGCGCCGCCGTCGAGGAAGCCGGCCCGCTCGGTCGCGTCGTCGAAGACGAAGGGCTTGCGCGGCACGGCGGTGAAGAGGATGAGGGTGCGGAAGGGGCCGACGTATTCGCCGAAGATGTCGGGCCGCCCGTCCCCGTTGGCGTCCATGACGCCGATGTTGGCGAAGCCGAAGTTGGCGGTCGCGCCCGCCTTGCCGATGTCGGGCGTGAGGGAGCGCTCGGGCTTGAGGCTGAAGATGCCCTTGCCCGTGTTCTCGTAGAGGGAGAGCTTCTTCACGTCGCGCTGGCGGTTGGCGCCCGAGCCGGACCAGAGGCTACGGCAGACGACGTCGAGGTCGCCGTCGCCGTCCAGGTCGGCCCAGCAGATCGGCTCGTCCGCCGTGTCCAGCCCCGCTTCGCTCGTGATGTCGCGGAACACCACATCGGGCGAGTCGGGCTTGGTGCGGTTGACGAAGATGGGCACGAGGGGGGAGTCGCCCGTCTTGCGGCGGATGTCGAATGCGATGTCGAGCAGGCCGTCGCTGTCCACGTCCAGCACCCATCCGCCGACGGGCTTGTAGGTCTTGATCCCCTTGGCCAGGTCGCCGGACTGCTCGGAGGCGTCAATGAAGGGCTTGATGGGCTCTTCCTTGCGGACCGTGGCGGCGATGGCGGCGGCGACGCGCCGTGCCAGGTCGCTGATGGCCGGGCGGTTCTTCTCCACGAAGGCCGTCTCGCCGCACTGTGCGGCCAGCCTGGCGAGGGTGTCGCTGGCCTCCTTCCATTTCTCCGCGTCGGCCAGGGACTTGGCCAGCTCGAGGAGCTTGGCGGCCTCGCCCTCCTTCGACAGGGCATCCACCCACTCGAGCTGCTGGAGCCAGCGAGCCGTGTCGGCGTCGGGCGGCTTCGCCCCGTGCTGGTCGAAGAGCGTTCTGGCCGCCGCGCAGTCGCCGCGGTACAGCTCGAGGAGCCCGAGCAGCACCTCCTTACCCTTCATGCAGCTCAGGAACCCGATGTCCAAGGCCCTCAGTTGGTGGATCGGGAAGTTGCCGCCGGCGCAGTAGGCCACGCCGTCCTCGACCCTGGTGATGAGGCGTCCGATGCCCCGGATGCGAACCGGCTCCTTGCTGGCCACGCGGCCGGCCAGCTCCTTCGTGACCTCATCGAAGAGGCTCGCCAGGCGATCAACGTCCCCCTCACCCGCCTTCAGAAGGGCGGCGAGGGCCTTGTTGCCGCCGGCCTTGGCCGGGTCGAAGAGCTGGCGGGCCTTCTGGAGCTCGCCTGCGGCGATGAGCGGCGCGGCCTGGGCCACGGCGTTGGCGAAGGCGGCGGCCGCGGCGCGGCGCTCGCGGGCCGCGGCCTGCTCGCCCACCTTCTTCAGCCCGCCCTCGCTCGCGGCCTTTGCCTCGGGTAGGCCGAGCGCCGCCAGGGCGTCGAAGACCGCCTTGGCGCCCGCCAGGTCGCCTTGCTTGAGCAACTCGTCCCCCTTGGCCGCCTGGGCGCTCACGTGCTCCTCGGCGGCGCGCTTCACCTGGGCGGCCAGGCGCTCGAGTAGGGCCTTCGTCTTCTCCGTCTTCTCCTTCAGCGGCGGGGCGTCGAGGGCCTTCTGCGCCTCGGCAAACCGCGCTTGCTTGACGTGCTCGTCAATGGCGGCCTTGAAGTCGTCCTCTGCCTTCCAGCCATCCTGCAGTCTCTTCAGCAGGGCCTTGGCCTGCCCGGCCTCGGTCGAGCCGGCGAACTGGGGGTCGAGGAAGAAGTCGCGGAGCCGCTTCTCGACGTCCGCGCGGTCGTCCGACTCGGCGGCGAAGGCGCTCAGGGCGCGGAAGGCGGCCGCCACGTCGGCCTTCGCCACTGCCTTCGTCGGCGTCGAGGTCTTCGGCGGGACCTTCTTCGTGGTCTTGGGCTCGACTGGCTGCGTTGTGGTGACCTTGGGCTTCTCGACGACGGCCTGCGGCGGGGAGCCGCCGCCGCCCGACGTGGCGAGGATGATGGCAACCACCGCAATGAGGAGCACCGCGGCCCCGCCGCCGATGAGGAGCATCTTCTGCCTGGCCGCGGCCGCTTCCGCCTGGCGGTGGGCCATGCGGTCGGCCAACTGCGCCGCGCGCGCCTGCGGCTTCTGCGCGTAGCGCAGCGGCTTGCCCGCCAGGGCCAGAGCGATGTCCTCCTGGAGCTGTTTGGCGTTCTTGTAGCGGTCCTCGCGCCGCTTGGCCATGCAGTGGTGGATGATGCTCACGCAGGCCTCGGAGAGGCCGGGCGTGGTCTTGCGCGGGTCTGGGATGGGATCGTTGAGGTGCTTGGTCATCACGATGGCGCCGGTGGCCCCCTCGTAGGGCACGTCGCCCGCCACCATGCGATAGAGGGTCGCGCCGAGGGCATAGAGGTCGGCCCGCCCGTCCACATTCTCGACCCCGCGCGCCTGCTCGGGCGAGATGTAGTAGGGCGTGCCCACCGGGATGCCCGCCTGGGTCAGGCTCTTGTCCGTGTGGATTTCCTTCGCCAGGCCCAGGTCGCCCAGCTTCGGAGTCCCGTCCTTCGTCAGGAAGACGTTGGCCGGCTTGATGTCGCGGTGGACGATGTCGTTGTCGTGCGCGTGCTGGAGGCCTGCGGCCACAGCGGCGGTGATCTCCAGAGCCCGCTTCTCGGCGATCTTCCCCTCGCGGTCCAACACGTCCTTCAGGCTCTCCCCGTCCACGAACTCCATTGCGAAGTAGTAATAGCCGTCCGCCTCCCCTGCATCTATGGCCAGCACCACGTTCGGATGGTTGAGCTTGCCGCTGGCCTGGGCCTCGCGGATGAAGCGGGTCACGAAGTCGCTCTGGCGGGCCAGGCTCGGGGCCATGACCTTGAGGGCCACGATCTTATCCAGGCTCTGCTGCTTGGCCTTGTAGACGGTGCCCATCCCTCCCTGGCCGATGCGCGCGATGAGCTGGTACTTCCCGATGTGGCTGATGCGCGGCTGGTTGAGGGCCTTTGTGACCGCCTCCTCCTGGGCGCGGTTCAGGTAGCCCTTCTTCACCAGCACCTCGGCCAGCGTCTCGTCGAGCCCCACCTGCTTGGCCTTGGCCACCAGCCGCAGCCCCTCCTCGGCCTGCGCCTGGGTGAGGTACTTCATCGAGACCGCCATCGCCGCAAACTCTTTGTCCGACTTGGCCATGGCATCACCCGTACATACCGCAACCACGGGGGCGCCCCGACTCGGGGCCGCGCCCACTATACCGCATGGCAGTGGGCAAATCAACGTCATCAGCCAGATAGCTCCAGGCGACTCGGCCCGTTCGGGCCGGGACTGCCTGAAGGCAGGACTCCAAACGCGCCGCTCTCCTGGTTCGGAGTCCTGCCTTCAGGCAGTCTGGATGCCGGTCGGGACGCCGCCGAATCGCCCCGGCCCCCACCCGCGCTTGACTGCCGCCCCGCTCCGCGCGATACTCACACCCGCCCTCAGCAACGGCCACCCACGCAAGCGAGAGGCGGCCCATGCCCGCGCCCCAGGCCATCGCCGAACTCGTCGAGCGCTTCGCCCGCAACCTGGACGCC
>VGYV01000653.1 GCA_016872855.1 Planctomycetota bacterium | reverse complement strand
GGCCTTTCGCCATGGCGTCAATGATGCCGCGCTCGACGGCTGGGATGAACTCCTTGGGGACGCGGCCGCCGACGACCTCGCTGACGAACTCGAAGCCTGCGCCTGGGGGGAGGGGTTCGAGGGTCAGGACGACGTGGGCGAACTGGCCGCGGCCGCCCGTCTGCTTCACGTGCTTCTCCACGATGTCCACGGCGGTCGTCAGGGTCTCGCGGTAGGCCACCTGGGGCGGGCCGGCCTGCACGTCCACCCCGAACTCGCGCTTGAGGCGGTCGAGGATGATCTCGAGGTGTAGCTCGCCCATGCCCGAGATAACGGTGTCGCTGGTCTCGGGGTCGTTGGCGACGACGAACGTCGGGTCCTCCTCGGCCAGGCGGCCCAGGGCGCCCGACAGGCGGTCGGCGCTCGTGCGGCTCTCCGTGACCACGGCCACGCTGAGGACGGGCGCGGGGAACTCGATGGCCTCGAGCACGATGGGGTGGTCCTCGGCGCACAGGGTGTCGCCGGTGCCCGTGTCGCTGAGGCCCACCACGGCGCCGATCTCGCCCGAGTAAAGGGCGTCCACGATCTCCTGGCGGTTGGCGTGCATGCGCAGGATGCGGCCCACCCGCTGGCGCTTGAGCTCGGAGGAGTTGAGGACGTAGGTGCCGGCGTGGAGGGTGCCGGAGTAGACGCGGACGTAGACGAGCTTCCCGACGTGTTTGTCCGCGACGACCTTGAAGGCGAGGGCGGCGAGGCGCCCGTCGTCCTTCGGCACGCGCTCGATGGGTTCGCCCTTGAGGCACACGCCGCTGATGGGCGGCAGGTCAATGGGGCTGGGCAGGTAGTGCACGATGGCGTCGAGGAGGCGCTGGATGCCCTTGTTCTTGACGGCGGAGCCGCAGAGGACAGGGCAGACGAGGTGGGCGTGGGTGGCCTTGCGGATGGCGGCGCGCAGCTCGTCGGCGCCGATTGGCGCGTCGGCGCAGTACTTCTCGAGCAGCCGCTCGTCCACCTCGCTCACCTTTTCGACCAGGTGGCGGCGCCAGCGGGCCGACTCCTCCCGCAACTGGTCGGGCACCGCCTCCTCGTGGAACGTCGTCCCCAGGTCCGCGTCGTCGTAGTAGACCGCGCAGTTCTCAATGAGGTCAATGATCCCCAGGAACACGTCGTCCTCGATGTTCGGGATGGCGATGGGCACGGCGTTTGCGCCCAGCTCCCGCTGAATCTGCTCGACCACGGCGAAGAAGTCGGCCCCCACGCGGTCCATCTTGTTCACGAACGCGATGCGCGGCACCTCGTACTTCTCGGCCTGGCGCCAGACCGTTTCGCTCTGCGGCTCGACCCCTCCGACGGCGCAGAAGAGGCCGATGGCCCCGTCCAGCACGCGAAGGCTCCGCTCCACCTCCACCGTGAAGTCCACGTGCCCGGGCGTGTCAATCAGGTTGATCATGTGGCCGCGCCACACGGTGGTCGTGGCCGCGCTCGTGATGGTGATGCCGCGCTCCCGCTCCTGCGGCATCCAGTCGAGCGTCGCCGTCCCCTCGTCCACCTCGCCCACCTTGTGGGTCTTCCCCGTGTAGAAGAGGATGCGCTCGGACGCCGTGGTCTTCCCGGCGTCTATGTGCGCCATGATGCCGATGTTGCGGACGCGGTCGAGAGGGAACTGCCGAGGCACGAAGTCGGGTTCCTAACAAGTTTCTGTTGCGGAAAGCCAGGACTGCCTAAAGGCAGGACTCCAAACAGGGGAAGAACCCGTTCGGAGTCCTGGCTTTAGCCAGTCTTTCGCTTGCGGGCGCGGCCTGTGCTCAGCGAACCAGGCTTTCCGCAACAGAAACTAACAAGGGGCGGGCTGCCCACGCAGGCAGCGCTCCACGCCACGCGAGAACGCCGCTTGCGCCAGCAACGTCCCCGTCGCTCCTATTCTGGCTCGTTGTCTGGGTGAGCAAGAGCAAGATAGGCGTGGCTCCCGTAGTATACCCGAAAGCCCGAGGGTTCTCAAGCGCCGCGCGATCGTGACGAGTATGGCCCCTAATCCTGGCGCTCGGCGTGTTCTTGAATCGTCCTCGTCCCTCGTCCGTCGTCCTCGTTCTCGATTCCGCTCGGCGCAAGCCAAGAGGGTCGAGGACGAGGACGAAGGACGAGGACGAGCAGGATAGGGCAACCGACGCTGGTTACCAGGATTGGGGGCCATACTCGATCGTGACGCGGTGCTTGACTCTACTGCCCAGAGCGGGTACAATCCTGTTGTATCAAGTGAAGGAGCGCCTGCAATGCCGTGCGGCATGCAAGGATACATCAAGGAGAACCAGGCTCTGGGCCTACGTGGCCTTACACTGGGCTATAGTGTGAGTGCGCCGCGCGGGTCGTAGGGCCGTCGCCAGCCAAGTGCAACCGGGGAAGCCCCAACGCCCAAGCGGCCTTGGGGCTTTCTTCATGAGTGAAAGGACGGGCATCCAATGGCAGACAAGGTGATCATCTTCGACACGACGCTCCGCGACGGCGAGCAGTCGCCGGGCGCGAGCATGAACACGGCCGAAAAGGTCGAGATCGCCCGCGCACTGGCGGCGATGAAGGTGGACGTGATCGAGGCGGGCTTCCCCATCGCCTCGCCGGGGGACTTCGAGGCCGTCAGCCGCGTGGCCGCCGAGGTCAAGGGCGCGACCATCGCCGGCCTGGCCCGCGCGCTCGAAAAGGACATCCTCCGCGCCCACGAGGCCGTGAAGGGGGCCGAGAGGCCCCGCATCCACGTCTTCCTCGCCACCTCCAAAATCCACATGGAGCACAAGCTCAAGAAGGCGAAGGAGGAAATCCTCCGCCTCGCCGTCGAGGGCACCCGCCTCGCCCGCAACCTGGTGGACGACGTGGAGTTCTCGCCCGAGGACGCCTCGCGGACCGAGCCCGACTTCCTTTGCGAGGTGGTCGAGGCGGTGATCGCCGCGGGGGCGACGACGGTGAACATCCCCGATACCGTGGGCTACGCCGAGCCAGAACAGTTCGGCGCTCTCATCGCCACGCTCCGCAGCCGCGTGCCGAACATTGACAAGGCGGTCATCAGCGTCCACTGCCACAACGACCTCGGCCTCGCCGTGGCTAACTCGCTCGCCGCGGTGAAGGCGGGCGCACGCCAGGTGGAGTGCACGATCAACGGCCTCGGCGAGCGCGCGGGCAACGCGGCGCTCGAAGAGATCGTGATGAACCTCAAGACGCGCCGCGACTTCTTCGGGGCCGACTCTGGCATCGTGACCCAGCGCCTTGTGCCCACGAGCAAGCTCGTGGCCAGCCTCACAGGCATCTTCGTCCAGCGCAACAAGGCCATCGTGGGCCTCAACGCCTTCGCACACGAGGCCGGCATCCACCAGCACGGCGTCCTCGCCGAGCGCTCGACCTATGAGATCATGCGTCCCGAGGACGTGGGCCTCCAGAAGAGCGACCTCGTCATCGGCAAGCACTCGGGCCACCACGCCATCGGCGACCGCGCGCGCGACCTCGGCTACGAGCTGTCCGACGAGCAGCTCACCCAGGTCGTTGCAGAGGTTAAGGCCCTCGCCGACAAGAAGAAGCAGATATTCGACGACGACCTCCGCACGATCATCGAGGGCGTGGCCGCCGAGGCCAAGGGGCTGTTCCGACTCGTCCGCTTCCAGGTCGCCAGCGGCTCCACCACCATCCCCACGGCCACCGTCGTCCTCCAGCGCGACGACGAGGAACCCGTCCAGGACGCCGCGACGGGCGACGGCCCGGTGGACGCCATCTACAAGACCATTGACCGCATCACCGGGATCAGCGGGCGGCTGCTCGACTACCAGATCCGCGCAGTCACGAGCGGCAAGGACGCCCTCGGCGAGGCATCCCTCCTATTCGAGTCGAGCGGCCTCCGCGTCTCCGGCCGCGCCGCCTCGACCGACATCCTGGAGGCCAGCGCCCAGGCCTACATCGTGGCCGTCAACAAAGTCGCCGCCCTCCTGAACCACAAGAAGCGTGCCAACGGCGCCCCCGCGGGGGATGAGCACCCGTGAGGGCGGCCCGCCAAGGTGTTCGACATGTTCACGCGCAACACACGGGGTGAACATGTCGAAATCGCGGGCCGGGCGGGCATGGGCAGCACACTGTAAAGCCTGTGGCCGCAATTACTTATGGCACGTCGCCCGCATCCCGGAACCCGTCGTACAGGCCATTTTCGACATGTTCACCTTCGCCCGGAGCGGCCCAGCGGCTTGACAACCGGGCGGCGGGCCTGCCATGCTCCACGCGGCACGAAAGGTCAACAGCAACACTTCAGCCGAGTGAAGTTCCCGTCACCACTGGGCTTGTCCCAGTGGGACGATGATTGGCCATTACAGTGGGCGCGCACCCACCCCCCTACCCCCCCTCCCTCGCCCGCCCGCCGGCGGCCGGGCGAGGGAGGGGGGTAGGGGGTGGGCCGTCGCGTTAGTTGCCAATCCTCCGCCCCACCGACACAAGGTCGGTGGGGGCGTGGACTTCAGCCGGCTGATGACCTCGGGCGCTTCGGCGCCCGTTGCACGGCACTTGACAGTGCCGCACGCCTATGGCATCATATTATCAGGCTCTCCGGGCTTTCTTGTGGGTGCCCACAAGGGGGGCGCCAAGCCGAGGAACCCTTCTACCTCCCTCAGCATAGGCATGGCAAGGACTTACGCCGAAATACACCTGTGCCGGCGC
>VGYV01000652.1 GCA_016872855.1 Planctomycetota bacterium | reverse complement strand
AATAGCTTTCAGCGATTCGGCTCATTGGGGCGAAGACCGCCTGAAGGCGGGACTCCAAACGAGCCGCGCTCCCGGTTCGGAGTCCTGCCTTTAGGCAGTCTTGTCCCCAGTGAGGGCGCCGCCGAATCGCTGAAAGCTATTTAGCCCCAATGAGCCGAATCGTTGAAAGCTATTTGGGGGGCGCAACTCCACGCGCGGTTCCGGCTCCCACCCCGGCCCGGAGGGCGATTTGACAGGCGCGCGGGGGACAGGTAGAATCATGGCTTCTGGAGGCGGCGTCCGCATTCGCAGGAAGACCGTGGTCCCTGTTTCGGGGGTGTCGAGGCATGCCCGCGAAGAAAGCAGAAGAGGGGAAAGAGGGCCGGCGTGACCAGGCGCTCGAACGCGCCATGGCCCAGATTGAGAAGGAGTACGGCAAGGGCTCGATCATGCGCCTCGGCTCGCGCGAGCGGGCCGACGTGGCGGTGATCCCCACGGGGTCGCTCAGCCTCGACATGGCCCTCGGCGTCGGCGGCCTCCCGCGTGGCCGCGTGGTCGAAATCTACGGCCCGGAGGCCTCGGGCAAGACCACGCTCACCCTCCACTGCGTGGCCAACGCCCAGAAGATGGGCGGCATCGCCGCCTTCGTGGACACCGAGCACGCTCTCGACCCCCTCTACGCCCGCCGGCTCGGGGTGGACGTGGATAACCTGCTCGTCTCCCAGCCCGACACGGGCGAGCAGGCCCTCAACATCGCCGAGATGCTCGTCCGCTCAAACGCCGTGGACATCCTGGTGGTGGACTCCGTGGCCGCCCTCGTGCCCCAGACCGAACTCGAGGGCCAGATGGGCGACGCCCAGGTGGGCGCACAGGCTCGCCTTATGTCCCAGGCCCTCCGAAAGCTCGCAGGCGTCATCTCAAAGACCAACACCTGCATGGTCTTCACCAACCAGATTCGCATGAAGATCGGCGTCATGTTCGGCAACCCCGAGACGACCAGCGGCGGCCGCGCGCTCCGCTTCTACGCCTCCGTGCGCATAGACATCCGCCGCATCGGCTCCATCAAGAGCGGCGACGAGATCATCGGCAACCGCACCCGTGCCACCGTCGCCAAGAACAAGGTCGCTCCGCCGTTCCGAAAGGCCGAATTCGACATTATCTATAATCGGGGCATAGACCGCTTCGGTGAGATCATTGACCTCGGCGTCGCCGCCAAGCTCCTCGAAAAGTCCGGCGCCTGGCTCTCCTACGGCGACCTGCGCCTCGGGCAGGGACGCGAGAAGGCGATTGACTTCCTCCGCGAGAACCCCACCGTCACGGCCGAGATCGAGGCGAAAGTCCGCGCCGCATCCCCAGCCTCGGTTGCCGCCACCTCAACGGACGACGCCGGCGAATGAAGACAGACGACATTCGCGAGAGCTTCCTCCGCTTCTTCGAGGAGCGCGGACACGTCCGCCTCCCCAGCGACTCCCTCGTCCCCGCCGACGACCCGACCCTCCTCTTCACCGGCGCCGGGATGAACCAGTTCAAGGACGAGTTCCAGGGCAAAGGGCGCTACCGAACCGGCCTCCGCCGCGCCTGCACGAGCCAGAAGTGTCTGCGCACTGGCGACTTAGAGAAGGTCGGCCGCACACCCTCCCACCACACCTTCTTCGAGATGCTGGGCAACTTCTCCTTCGGCGACTACTTCAAGCTCGAAGCCATGCAGTGGGCATGGGACCTCGTCACGAAGCTCTACGCCATCAACCCAAGTCGTTTAGTAGTAACGTGTTACGAAGGCGACGACGAGGCCTACGCCATCTGGCGCGACGCGGTGGGCATCCCCACGCCGCGCATCTTCCGCTTCGGGGAGCACGCCAACTACTGGCCCGCCGACGCGCCGAGCAGCGCCCCCGGCGGCACCCTCTGCGGCCCATGTGCTGAAATCTTCTACGATTACGGCGAGAGCATCGGCTGCCGACGCCCCTCCTGCGACCCCTCCTGCAACTGCTCCCGCTTCATCGAGATATGGAACCTGGTCTTCCAGCAGTTCATGAAGCAGGACGACGGCAGCCTCAAACCCTTACCCCTCAAGAACATAGACACCGGGGCCGGGCTCGAACGCGTCGCTTGCGTCCTCCAGGGCGTCCGAAACGACTACGAGACCGACATCTTCGCGCCAATCGTGGCCCAGGTGAGCCGGCTCTGCGGGAAGAGGCCCGACGCGGGCGTGGCGGAGCGTATCCGCATCCACCGCATCAGCGACCACGTGCGCGGCGCCGCCTTCGTCATTGCCGACGGGGTGCTGCCCGGCAACAAGGAGCGGGGCTACGTCCTCCGCCGCATCCTCCGCCGCGCCATCCGCGACGGGCACGACCTGGGCCTCGACGAGCCCTTCCTCCACAGGCTCGTGCCCACGGTCGTGGACGCCATGGGCCACGCCTACCCCGAGCTGGCGGCCCGCCGCGAGAACCTCGGCCGCATCATCAAGGCCGAGGAGGAGAGCTTCCTCACCACCCTCGCCCGCGGCTCGGCCATCCTCGCCGACCGCATCGCCGCCGCCAAGGACAAGGGAGAAACCACCCTCCCGGCCGACATATCCGCTGACCTGTGGGACACTTATGGCTTCCCGTTCGAGATCACACAGCAAATCTGCGAGGAGGCCCGGCTGAGCGTGGACCGCGCGGCCTTCGAGGCCGACATGGAACGCCGCCAGGCCGGCAGCAAGGGGGGCGAGCAATTCGGCCAAGTCTTTGACACATCAGCACTTGCGCAGGTCAAGAGCTTCGCTAAACCCACCGCGTTCCAGGGGTATGAGACCGACGAGGCCGAGGCCACCGTCGTCGCCATCGTGGCCGACGACCATCTGGCCGAGGAGGCCCCCGAGGGGGCCGAGGTCATCCTCGTCCTCGACCACACCCCCTTCTACGGCGAGAGCGGCGGCCAGGTGGGCGACGAAGGGGTCCTCGAATCCCCCACGGCCCGCGTCGAGGTCACGGCCACAAGCCGCGCCGGGGACTACGTTCACCACCACGGCCGCGTCGTCCAGGGCACCCTCCGCCGCGGCGAGCGCGTCCACGCCATCGTCGCCTCCGACCGCCGCGCGGCCATCCGCCGCAACCACACGGCCACACACCTCCTCCACTGGGCGCTCCGAAAGGTGCTCGGACCCCATGCCGAGCAGGCCGGCTCGCTCGTCGCGCCCGACCGGCTCCGCTTCGACTTCACGCACTTCGCCCCCCTCACCCCGCAGGAAGTCGAGCGTGTGGAAGCACTTGTGAACGAGCGCATCCTCGAGAATAGCCAAGTCACTGCCACCCAGACGACCCTCGCCGAGGCCAAGAAGCAGGGCGCGATGGCCCTCTTCGGCGAGAAATACGGCGACAGCGTGCGCATGATCAGCGTAAGTGATTTCTCCAAAGAGCTTTGCGGCGGCACCCACGCCGAGCGCACGGGCGACATCGGTCTCTTCACGATCACCAGCGAGACCGGCATCGCCGCAGGCGTCCGCCGCATCGAGGCCGTCACCGGCCACGCCGCCTACCGCCGCGTCGTCGAGCACGAGGCCCAACTCGACCGCCTCGCCGAGGTCCTGAAAGCTCCCCGCGAGCGACTCGTCGAGCGCGCCGAGGAAATCGCCGAGGAGACGAAGCGCCTCGCCCGCGAGCTGGAAAAGGCGAAACGCCAGAGCTTTGCGGCGAGCGCCGGCGGCGGCCCCTTCCAGGAGAAGGGTCGCTTCGGCGACACCGTGGTCATCGCCGGCGCCCTCGAAGGCGGCAAGCCCGACGACCTGCGCCTCGCCGCCGACGGCCTTCGCAAGAAGCACCCCTCAGCCGCCATCATCCTCGGCGCCACGGGCGAGGGCACGGCAAGCCTCCTGTGCGCACTCACCCCCGATCTCGTGAAGCGGGGCCTCCACGCCGGCAACATCGTCAAGGACGCCGCGAAGCACATCGCCGGCGGCGGCGGCGGCCGCCCCGACATGGCCCAGGCCGGCGGCAAGAACCCCGCCGGCCTCCAGGCCGCCCTCGACTCCGCCGTCGCCGCACTCACCGCCCTCCTCGAGAAGCCCAAGCCATGACTGCCGCTCCCGGCCGCAGATCGACATAACTCTCGGTTGGGTGGACACTTGGGCAGATTTCGCCTCCTTGCGCAAATTCGGTCGTTTTTCGACACGCCAAGTCATTTTTCGACACACGATCGCCTTCCGCCCGGGGGCCCGGACTTCGGCCTGGAGGCCCTTTCTCCGGCTCATCCGACTCAAGCGATCTTCTGCCGGGGCCAGAGCTCGTGCAGTCAGCGCCGGCCAGCCCCCGACGTGCTCGGCGATCGCGCCCTGCCGAGGCAAGGTCGAGCGGGGGCGCGACGGCGGTCAGCACCCAGCCCGTGTGGCCCCGCGAGGTGGTCGGATCGTGTCGCCCCACTACCGGGGCGGGGGTGGCCGCGCCCACAGGCCCCACCCCCGAACCACCACGAGGTGCGCGCCGTCACCAACGGGAGACGACCCCGCCCGTTGTCCAGAGGGGCGCCCCTGTGGGGGGCAAGCCTGGAGGGCAGGCCTCAGCAGGAAGCGGAGCGGCCCCGCGCACCAACGCCGTGGGGCAGGGGCGGCCCGGGAACGGAGCGGGCGGTTGCCCTTGCCCGACGAGGAACAGACAGCGGGTGTCTTTTTTACAATCCGCCTAACACGGCCACGAGTTCGGCGGGGGCGGGCACATCACGAGCT
>VGYV01000651.1 GCA_016872855.1 Planctomycetota bacterium | reverse complement strand
GGCGGCAGCGGGGCGGCTGCTGCGTTGCGGCTCCTCAGCGATGCTCTCCGCTGCATCGCCTGCGTCGCCGCGCCTTGCATCCGCCCCGCTGACGCCGGCAACGCAGCCCGCGTGGGTTCTGAGATAGTTTCTAAGCCGTCCGCCGAGATGTCCCTTGCGGAACTGTCGAAGATTCCGCCAGGGAGGTCCCCGAGACCCTTGAAGGAAGGCCCGGCCGCGCGCCAGCGGCCGGCGCACCCGAGGGCGATCGCCGCAACGCCGACGAGCAATGTGTGCCTTAGACCCGCGCTCAGTACCATGGCAGGCTCCTCCACAGCCCCATCGTGCGCTCCCCTTGTGGCCACAATTGTACGGGGGAGGGGGGAGGGGTGCTTTGTCAAGAGCAATCTGCGGCTTCCGGGCCTCGTCGGGGACATAGAAGGCATGACTACGAACTCACCTGCCACGGGGCCAACAGAGATGCGGTGGATCCCAGCGCCACCAGCAGCCGCACTTGACTTCGGCGAGTGGCTTGCCAGCCGCCGGAACCCCGCGCCAAACCGCAGCGGCGGCCTCAGTGCTGGTCACGTCGAAGGAGTCGCCAAACCCTGCCTTCCCACACTGCCCATCAGCATCGCTGGCGACGGCCGAACCGCTCGGGTCCTGCTTATCGTTGAGGAGGAGTCGGAACTCGTGGTACTGGGCCAGCCTATCCAGGGCGGCGTCCCGGAAGCGGTCCAACTGGCCCTGGCCGAAGCGGAGCGAATGCTGGTGGATGCCCGCCTGCGAGTCAGGCCGTCTGTCTACAAGGTGGAAGCCATCACAAAGGGGGAATCCCTGACCTTACTTGATGTCCTGCAAGGTGGCCGTGAGGAAGAGGCCCAATTCCTCGCCCACCTCGCGGATGATGCACTCGCCGAACGTCTCTTGGGGGTGCTTGTGGCCTCCGACGAGGCTGTAGCTCCGCCAGTGGCGGTTCCATCGCCCAAGCCACAGCGTGCCCTCCTCAGCTTCCTTGCGGATAAGCGCCAGGGCACCAAGCGATTCACGCATCGCCACATGGTCCCCGCCAGAATACCCCGCGGCAGCCCTGCTGCTCGGCCTCAGATGGGGCCGTGACGCTTCAGCAGCTCTCGCGCCGTCGGCGAGATCGGCTCGCGGTTTGGGTTTTGGAAGTCCACCCAGGTCAGCCATTCGCTTCGGAGCCCGGGCACCAGGGGCGTTCCCTCCTCCACCGTGGGGCGTGTAGTGCCCACAGGTAGTCGCGCCGCCACTGGCCACTGGTGGGGTTACAGCCAGCCCAGCCAATGTAGGAGCCAAAGGACTGCTGTCACAAGCACCGCGACCGCGGCGAAGACCAAACCTGTCCTCATGCATCGCGGACGCTCGAGAGCAGCCATGCGCGCGTCATACCGCGTGGCAAGCGGGCGAGGCATCCCCTGGCCGTGCCGGAGCACTGCCGCCGCGCGGGCCTCAAGGGCCTGCAGCGCCGCATTGCCATCCAGCGCCGCCTCCAGGGCCGAGCACGAGGCCCGGAACTCTTGCTCGCGGCTGGCGGCCTCGTCCAGTTCCTTGAGCCAGGCCTCTATGGCCAACGCATCGTGGGCTGCCGTGGCGTCGGGGGCCACCCCAGCCTCTTGCTCCACCTGGTGCCACTGGGCCAGGAGGTCGCGGCAGCGGTCCGCATCGAACGACGCGTGGGCATGGCGCAGTTGCTCGCCCAGCTCCGCGTAGCGCTGCCGCACGTCGCTCTCCATGGATGGCTTAGGCGCGTCCTCGACCCTCAGGAGAAGAGCCTTGGGCGGGGGCGTGAGCCAGGCTGTCGAATTCAGCTCCTCCCGCATGGCCTCCAGCGCCGGGCGGTCGCGCGCGGCCAGGGCCTCGCGGACCAAGTGGGCGAGTTCGCCGAGGCGCGCTGTCTCGAGTGCCCTGAGGTCTTCCCGCCAGGAAAGGTCGGCGGGGTCAGCTCGGGCAATCCTGCGCAGCACCTGAATCCGCGCGGCCAGTGGCGCGCGACCGAGCGCCAGCAGCCGCTGCTTCTCCAGCAAACGGTTCAGCGAGTCCTCATCCGTATCCGTGCTCAGCTCGGTCAGCACGCGCGCGACAACCTCGGGGCTGAACCCGAACTGGCGCAGCTCAATGCCCACCTCCTCGCAGAGGCTCAGCCAGGCCGCATGCCCGTCAAAGGAGAGGACGTCGGCGGCCTCCTGGAGGGCCGGGGCCTCCTTGGCCAACCGGATGGCCTCTTCGCGCATGCCTTGGCGAAGAAGCTCACGGCAACGGAGCGCCTTCGCCTTCGCGATCTCGCAAGCTTGAAGGTAGCTGGTAGCAAGCTCAATCAGGCGGCCTTTGTCAGGTGTTGCCTTGGAGGCCACAACGGCGCGGATCTCGCCAATCACTGCGCATATGGAAACCACGGCGCTGCCTGAGCCCCGGGCGATCTCGAAGAGCGGCGCCGGCGGCAGGTGGGCGCCGCCACAGGCCAGGATGCGCTGGAAGTGCAGGCGGCGCAAGGCGTCGGGCGGTAGGCCCTTCTCGGGGTCCTCGGGGAGCGGCTCCTCCCAGTAGCATGGGCGGACGAAGTGCGGACGGCCCAGCGCCAGCGCATGCTCCCACTCCTGCTTCACGAACGGCGAGCCCATCGAGTTCCGCGACCAGAAGAGCTGGAAGACATCGGCCTCGTCAATCATCTCCCCAAGCCGGTCGCTCCACACCTCGCCCGCGCGCAGGTGCACCCAGTCGCGCAGATAGCTGTCCCCCAGCGCTGCCGCGTAGCGCTCGAACTCCTCGACGACCTGAACGTCCTTGTGCGAATATGAGGCGAAGATCCTCCGGTAGGGTCGGCAACCGACGGCTTCCCGCGGGGGCGGGGCCGCCTTCGCGGCCACCCGGCTGTCCACGCGGATTGCCAGCGGAATGTCGGCCAGTATGACGCTGCCGAGGAATACTGTGAGCCGCCCGCGAGCCGTCTGCCCGTCAAGCTCGGCGCTCGCGCGGAGGCGGAAGTCCTCCCGATGCACGCTCTCAAGCCACAGGAACGAGCGGCTTGGAGGATTGAACTCGACGCCTGGGATTTCGGGCTTGAACGTGATCTCACCCTCGCGTGGGACGGCTTTGAGGCTGTCCTGTGTCACGTCGCGGTAGTCGCGCACCTTTTCGCCCAGGGCTTGCTCGGCCTGACGTTTCACCTCCTCGATGGGACTGAGTTCTTCGGGCGGGGCATCGGGCGGCCGCTCCGACAGATGTGCGAACGCCAGCAGCGTATGCCACTCCATCGGCCTCACCACCGCGGGGCGATAGACCGTGAACTGCACGTTCTCGTCGAGGTAGGGCCGCGGCCCCTCGGCGGGCTTCATGCCGGACGATTTCCCCTCTTCCTCCTGCGTGGCCTCGGCCATGTTCGCGCCGCCTGGCGTGCGGTCTTGCTCAGGTTTCCTCTTTGCCATGTCTGCCGCTTCGCTTGGCGGGGGGAACAGCTCGCTTAGGTCCAGATTGCCCAGATCCAGAGCGAACTCGCGTTCCTCCGCGGCCATATTCGTTCCCCCGGGCCTTGGTAGGAGCGCCGGCTCGAGCCACTCCGCTGGCCAACTCACTCGGACCGCACCGTGAGTACGAGGGCTGCGCAAGCGAAGGCGTGACGAGACACTGGTCCCGGTGAGAACACTCGTGGGCCGATGGAGGACAGACCCGATGGGCATCTGGCCGCCTTCCCCAACGTTCTTCGGTGGGCCGGGTAGCGGCAGGACGCAACCGCCGAAGCGTTGCATCACAAGCGCCCAGTCCGCAAGCGAGGGGCGCTTGGCGGGCTCATCCTCGACCGCCTTGGCCACAAACGCGCTAAGTTCATGGGGCGTCCCGGGGCGCACCTCCGCCACGCTCCTGAATCTGCCTCTAGCCGTCTCGTTGAGCATTTCACTGAGATCGCCTAAGCGGACCAGCCTGTCGCCAGTCAGGAACTCGAAGAGCATGGCCCCAAGGGTGAACGAGTCGCTTGCGGGCGTAGGCAGCCCCGGCGAGATGATTAGAAACTATCTCAAAACCCACGCGGGCTGCGACGCCAGCGATTCTGGCCGCAGGCGAGGAGCACGGAGGAGGCGATGCAACGGAGAGCATCGCTGACGACGTGCGACAACGCCTGCGGCCAGAAGTCGCGGCGTCCCTTCGGGTTGCGGCGGCAGCGGGGCGTCTGCCGCGTTGCGTCTCCTCAGCGATGCGCTCCGTGGCATCGCTTGCGTCGCCGCGCCTTGCATCCGCCCCGCTGGCGCCGGCAACGCAGCCCGCGTGGGTTTTGAGATAGTTTCTTAGTTCCGGTGCGATGTACCCCGGAACTCCAGAGATCGGAGGCTCCTCGGGAAGCGCAACCTCATCCGGCAGCGGGGGGAGCAGGCCCACGAACCAGCGCTCGCCGTCCCGGTCGAAGAGCACAGTCTCCTCCCAGCTCAGTCCCATCCTTCCTCGGAACCGAGCGCGGTGCAGGTACGCTATGCCCTCCGCGATGGTGAGCACAAGGGAACACGCGAGCGGCGCATTCACCTGTGTAAATGGCGCGGCACGCGAGGGGGCGAGCCAGTGCTCCGCACACGTTGCTTGCCGGACCAGGGCCCAGCGGCCATCCTCGTCAGTGAGCACATCGAAGACCCGCAGGAGCGACGGGTGAGAGAGCTCGACCACCCTGCGGGCGTAGTCCGCGAGAACCTGGCGGTCCAACCGATCGG
>VGYV01000650.1 GCA_016872855.1 Planctomycetota bacterium | reverse complement strand
GCCCTCCACGGCGGCGCGCCGCCGCGCGCCGCGTCTCCCGGCGTCATCCCCATCCCGCGTCCGCAGGAAGCAGGCCCCGCGCCCCGGCAGGAGGCTGCTCCCGCGCCGGGCGCCGCACAACCCCCGCCACACGATGCCTGGGAGGTCCTGCGCCCGAGCGGCGAGCCGACCGCTCCCCTCTCCTTTGCCACCCTGATGAAACTCGTCCGGGAGAAGCGGGTCCAGCCCAGCACCATCCTGCGGGGACCCTTGACCCGCGGCGTGTGGCGCCAGGCCCGTTTCACCCCCAAGCTCTGCCGCCTCTTCGGCACCTGCCACTACTGCGGCGCGAAGCTGCCCTCCAGCGCCGCCCTCTGCGCCGCCTGCAACACGAACCCCGACCTGCCGCGCAGCGAATAACGTTCAACGACGCTCAACGATCTCCGCGCCCGACGGGGCGAGTGTCTGTTTCTGGTACAGGTTGCGGTAGGTGGGGCTGGAGGCCAGCACCTGCTCGTGGGTGCCCACGCTCTCGATGCGTCCTTTGTCGAGCACCACGATGCGGTCCGCGGCCCGCAGGGCCGAGAAGCGCTGGGCGATGAGGAGCACGGTGCGGCCCTTGGCAAAGCCGGCGAGCTGGGCCTCCAGCCGGTGCTCGGCATCGGCGTCCATCGCCGACGTGGCTTCGTCCATGATGAGGATGCGCGGGTTGCGGAGCAGGGCGCGCGCCATCGAGATGCGTTGGCGTTGGCCGCCCGAGAGCTTCGCGCCCCCTTCGCCCACGACCGTGTCGTAGCCGTCGGGAAGGTCGCGCACGATGAACTCGTGGGCGAGGGCGAGGCGGGCCGCCGCCTCGATCTCCTCATCCGTGTAGTGGGTGTCGCCGAACGCGATGTTCTGACGCACCGTGTCGTTGAACAGCACGACGTTCTGCGACACGAAGCCGATCTGGCGGCGCAGCGACGCCTGGGTCACGTCCCGCAAATCGTGCCCGTCCACCCGGACCGCCCCGCTCGTGGGGTCGTAGAAGCGGAGGAGGAGGCTGGCGAGGGTGGACTTGCCGGAGCCGTTCTCGCCGACGATGGCGAGGACGTCGCCCGCGCGGACCGTGAGGTGGAAGTCGCGGATCACCTCCTCAGGCGGCTCGTAGGCGAAGCTGACGTGGTCGAAGCAGATGTCCTGGCTGTGCGGGGGAAGGGGGGTGGCGTCCGGCTTCTCCACTACCTCGGGCACCAGGTCCATCACCGCGAACACGCGGTCGGCCGCGGCCCGGCTCGACTGGATTTCGTTGTTCAGGTCGCGCAGCTTGTCCAGCGGGTCGTAGACCTTCTTCACGGCGTAGCTGAAGGTGACGAGGAGCGACCAGTTGTAGCCGTGCTGGACGAAGAGGTAGAAGCCGTAGGCCCCGACGGCCCATAGGCAGGCCCGCAGGAGGATTTCGGTGGCGGGGTCCGAGATGGCCTTGACGAAGGCGCGCCGCAGGTCGTAGCGGAGCATGCGCCGGCTCGTGAGCCGGAAGCGCTCGCGCTGGTAGCCCTCGGCGTCGTAGGCCTTGATCACGCTCATCCCCTGCACCGTCTCCGCCAGTATCTTCATCGCGTCGGCTCGCTTCTCCAGGCCCTTCGCCGTGTAGCGGCGGATGCGCGAGCCGACCACCTTGAAGAGCAGGAGCGCGACGGGGATGCCGAGGAAGACCAACAGCGCCAGGCGCGCGCTGACAAGGAACATGGCGGTGACGCCGAGGAGGAGGCTGAAGGTGTCGCGCACGGCGTGCGAGAAAATCGTCCGCCCCCCAGCCGCCAGCTCCCCCAGGTCGGGGCCGAAGGTGGACATCGTGTGGCCCAGGCTGCGCCCCGAGAAGAAGCGCATCGAGAGCCCCGACACCCGCAGGAACAGGTCGTTCAGCAGGTCCATCCACCCGCGCATGGCGGCCGACTCGAGCAGGTAGCGGCGCATGAACACGAAGAGGCCACGCAGCAGGCCCGTGAGGAAGAATGCAAAGCCCAGGGCGATCACCGTCCACATCAGAAGCGACTTGTCCACCGCACCCGTCGTCTCGTCCACCACGACGCGCGATTTCAGGAAACCAATGGCGTGCCTGCCCCCGGGCAGCTTGAGGATTTCGGCGGCCATCGTGCCCGCGTCCTGGCCCTTAGAGAGCCAGAGGCTCAGCAACACCTCGTGCGCGGCCAGGTAGGCCGCCATCGAGACCAGGCTCAGCGTCTCGGCCAGCAGGCTGCTGACGATGGACGTGATGACGCGGAGCTTGTAGTGCCAGACGTAGGCGAGGAAGCGGAAGTAATTGCGCATAGAAAACATGGTACGTGCCCTCGCAGCGCCTGTCAAGTCACCCCAAGCAGTAGCCCTTCCTTGACTCCCCGCCGGGGCCGCGGTATAATCCGGGCAGTTGGCCGCTCCGACACCCGGCGGAACCCAGGATTGCGCGACACGAGGCGAGAAGAGCTTACCGTCCGACAGGAACGAGCGATCCTCGTGGGGGCCCTGCTCCCCGGGGACGACCACGGCGGTGAGGCCCCCCTGGACGAACTCCAGCGCCTGGCCGAAACGGCGGGCGCACGCATCGTCGGCCAGCTCACCCAGAAGCTCCCGCAGATTGAGCCCCGGACCTATGTCGGGCAGGGCAAGGCCGAGGAGCTGGCCGAGCTGTGCAGGGCGCTCGACGCCGACGCCGTGCTCTGCGACCACGACCTCAGCCCCGCCCAGGTGCGCAACCTCGAACGCATCACCGAGGCGAAGGTCCTCGACCGCAGCGAGCTCATCCTCGACATCTTCGCCACCCGCGCCAAGACCCGCCAGGCGAAGGTCCAGGTGGAGCTGGCCCAGCTCGAGTACACGCTTCCGCGCCTCACCCAAATGTGGACTCACCTGGACCGCACGGGCGCCGGCATCGGGACCCGCGGCCCGGGCGAGAGGCAGCTCGAGACCGACCGCCGCGTAATCACCCGCCGCATGGCCCACATGCGCCGCGAGCTGGCCGACATCGAGGGCCGAAAGCGCCGCGAGGTGGCCTCCCGCCGCGACGAGTTCAAGGTCTGCATCGTCGGCTACACAAACGCCGGCAAGAGCACGCTCCTCAACGCCCTCACGGGCACGAGCGACGCCTTCGTCGAGGACCGCCTCTTCGCCACGCTCGACACAAAGACCCGCGTGTGGCCACTCGACGGCGGGCACAAGGCCCTCCTGAGCGACACGGTGGGCTTCATCCGCCGCCTGCCCCACCACCTCATCGCCTCGTTCCACGCCACGCTCGAGGAGGCGACCGAGGCCGACCTGTTGCTCCACGTGATAGACGTGAGCCACCGCGACTGCTTCCACCAGGCGGAGGTGGTCCGCCAGGTGCTGGCCGAGATCGGCTGCGGAGAGCAGCCGGTGCTGAACGTCTTCAACAAGACCGACCTGGCCCGCCCCACGGTCGAGGCCGACCTGTTGGCCGCAGCCCTGCCCGACCACCTGCGCATCTCCGCACTCCTGGGCAATGGCCTCGACGCGTTGCGCGAGCGCGTCCTCGCCCTCGCGCTCCAGCGCGAGATGCGCGTGACCATTCACGCCCATTGCGGCAGCGGGCGCCTCCTCGCCTGCGTCCACGAGCGCGCCAACATTCTCGAGACCACGCGCGACGACGAGCGAATGGTCTTCCATGCCCGCATTGAGCCGCGCCACCTGCCCGCCCTTCGCGCCGCCGCAGGGCCGAACGACTCGATCATCGTCCACAGCGTCGCCGCGGCCCCAGGCGGCCCGGCCGCCGCGCCCTGAGCCGGGGAGCCACCGCATGCGCGCCATCCTGCTCACCCTCCTCGCCCTCGCCACCGTGGCCCCCGCCGGACAGCCGAAGGCCCCCGAAGGCCGCCCCAAGGCCGAGCCGGCCCTTCAGACACACAGCAGCGCGCACTTCGACGTCGCCTTCACCCTGCCGACGCCCCAGGGCAAGGCATACGCCGCCCTGTGCGAGAGGGCCTACGGCCGCTTCTGCGACCTCCTCAACGTGCCCGACGGCGAGGCGGTCTGGCAGGGCAAGTGCAAGGTCTTCCTCTTGGGCACACCCGCGGAGTTCGTGCGCTTCGCCCTCGCCCTGGGCGGGCCGGCGGTCGCGCAGTCGGGCGGCTTCGCTCGACCCACCAAGCGCGAGCCCCTCATCGTCATGCCCATGTACGGCCAGGAGCGCGTCCGCCTCGAACAAGTGCTCATCCACGAGATGAGCCACGTCTTCCTCCAGCTCTACCGCAAGGAGGTGAACCTGCCCACCTGGCTCCACGAGGGCAGCGCCCAGTTCTTCGAGTTCATGCACTACACCGAGGACTCGCGCCTGAAGCACTCGCAGCTAATGGCGAAGGCCCTCGTGGCAGCCAACCAGGCCCGGCCGCTGCGGGACTTCTGGGTCAAGCCCTTCCCACCCACCGACCGCGCCGGCTACGCCCAGGCATGGAGCCTCATCCACTACCTCTCCCGGAACCCCAAGTCCAAGGGCAAGATCGGCGAGTTCGTCCTCAAGATCAAGGAGCTGGCTCCCGAGCACAGGGGTAGCAGGTGTCAAATCTTCTTTTTTCACTTATTGCTCGGCTCCAAGAATAAATGAAAGCCGCTTCGGGGTTCTTTGTGGGTAGCCCCCAGGGGTTGTGGTTGTCGGTCGGCGCGAGCAGCTGGCGATCCAGCGCCGGCACAGGTGTATTTCGGCGTAAGTCCTTGCCATGCCTATGCTGAGGG
>VGYV01000649.1 GCA_016872855.1 Planctomycetota bacterium | reverse complement strand
TGGCCAGGGCGCGGGCGTAGATGATCCCCTTGCGGGCGTACTCGACGCCGTAGCAGGTGTCGAGGAGGTCGGAGTGGGAGCTTAGGCCGGAGATCTTGAGCTTGAGGCCGCCGCAGAGGTCCTTGAAGTAGTTGGGGTCGAGGTCGAACGACTGCACGTGGCAGTAGCCGGCGTTGCTCAGGAGGCAGCGGCCCATGAGGAAGCAGGGCTCGATGTAGCGATAGCCCAGCTCGGCCGCCTTCTTGGCGCCGTATTCGAACGACTTGTCGGCGTGGCGGACGAATTCCAGGTTGATGCTGAGGTCAATCTTGCGTTCGCCCTTGGGGGGTGCCGCGGGCTCGGCTGCGGCGGCGAGGCCGCCTGCTGCCAGCGCGCCCATCGCGGCCGCCGCCGCCAGGAAGTCGCGGCGGGCAAAGCCATCCTGCTCGTGCTTCTCGGACATTGCATGGTTCTCCTAACACAGCTCAGGGCCGGAATTGGAGAGGATGAATGGATGGGTGGATGAATGGATGATTGTCTGGCACCCATCCACCCATCCATTCATCCATACATCCCCGCCCAGATGCCTGGCAAAGCTGCCCGACTGGGAAGCTACGGGAGTTCCTTGATCTCGACGTCCTTGAACCAGATCTTCATTTTGGGCCCGACGTGGAGCTGGAAGGCGATGATGCCTTCGGTGGCACCCTTCTTCTCGTCTTTCTCGGTGTAGTCCACCGTGGTCGTGCCGTTCAGCTCGATCTTGATCTTCGGGCCGTCGCAGGTGATGACGTACTGGTTCCAGTCGCCTTTCTTCACCACCTCGGCGACCTTCTTGGGATCCACGTCGGCGAGGATGCCGCGGCCGCCCTCCTCGTAGAGGATGCCGGTGTAGCGGGACTCCGCGATGTCGGGCTGGTAGCCAGTCACGCGGTAGTCGGGGTGCTGCTTGCTGCGGACCTGGACGCCGGAGTTGCCGTTGCGGAGCTTGAATTGGAGCTTGAGGACGAAGTTCTTGTAGGGCTTCGTCGTGGCGAGGAAGTTGTTGCTCTTGATCTGCTTCTCGTCGGTGGAGCCGGCGATGGCGCCATCCTCGACCTTCCAGAGGTCGGGGTCGCCGTTCCAGCCGTCGAGGGTCTTGCCATCGAAGAGGGGCTTGAAGCCCTCCTCGGCCTCGCCAGCCGCCGCGGCGCCCATGAGGACAAGCACTGTCAAGGCGGTTGCACCCAGTCTGTCCATGCCCAGCCACTCCGTGAAAAGGGTGTAGAGGAACCGCGCCGCATTGAACCGGAAATGGGCGTGCAGCGCAAGTGGGCTAGTAGTCGTAGCGGTAGTAGACCTCCAGGGCCATGATGGCGAGGGCGGTGAAGTAGACGCGGCCGGCGTGGCCGCCCCAGGGGTCGCCGGCGAGGCGCCAACTGCCCTTCAGGTCGCCCTCTGTGTCCTGGAGGGCAAGAAGAATCTCCTTGACCCGTGCGTTCCAGGCGGCCCATTCCTGCCCGCCCAGGCGGCTGAGGGCGAGCGAGCCGTGGTACCAGAAATAGATGTCGGCATGGGGATTCCAGGCGTCCCCCTGCGGGCGCGGCATCCTGGGGAGTGCGGCGAGGAGGATGGCGAGGGCCTTCTGGACGCGCGGGTCGGCCGGCTCCACGTCCATGAAGAGCAAGGCGTTGAGGCCCACAGCGGTGAGGGCCGGGGTGGTGCGCCAGGCCCCCGTGCCGCCGGTGTCGTAGCCGATGGCGCCGTTCTCGCGCGTGACGGCGGCGAGGAAGGCGATGGCGTTGTCGTAGGCCTCCTTGGGGAACTCGATGCCGACCCTTCGCGCGCTCTTGAGGGCCATGATTTGCCAGCCGGTGACAGAGGTGTCGCCGCGCGCGCCGCCGGGGCCGTAGTCCCAGCCGCCGGTGGCGTTCTGGGCGGCGACGATGGCCTCGATCCCCTTCTGCGCGGGCGCGAGGAGGGGCGTGTCGTTCGTCAGCCCATAGGCCTCCACGAGGGCCATCGTGCAGATGCCCTGGGCGTAGAGGGCGCCGGGGAACCGGCCGTTGGCGTCCTGCGCGCCCAGGAGGCCCTTGAGGGCCTTGGCCACGGTGTCGCGGAAGGGGCCGGGGTCGAGGTGGTTGTGCCCTGCGCCGAGGAAGGCGAGGAGAGCGAGTCCGGCGACGCCGACGCGGTGGGCCTGCGCGGCGCGCTGCTGCTCGCCGACGCCGTACTTCGTGTAGTCCCACGAGCCGTCCTCGTCCTGCGTGCGGCTGAGCCATTCGAGGCCGAGCTTCACCGCGGCCTCGGTGTGGGCGTCGCCGCCATTGCGTTCGAGGAAGAGCTTGCGGACCCGTGGGTCGCGGGAGCCGAACGCTGGGTGGGCTTGGGGCTGCGGGAGCGGCTCGGGGAGCGCGACGGCCTCGGGCTCGAGGAGGAGCTTGGGCGCGGGCGGTGCGCCTGGCAGCTTGGGCCGCGGGAGCGCCACCTTTGCCTCCGGCACGTCCACCCGGAGCTCTTCGGCCGGGACTTTCACGTCGGGCATCTGGCGGAACGACCTGCCCCACCACCAGAGCCCGCCGGCCACGAGGGCCAGCACAACGGCGTAGCGGAGGAGCCTGGGACCCCATTCGGACTCCTGCGCGCTTTCGCGGCGAGCCGGGGGCTCGAAGGCGGCGCCGGAGGTGAACTCCAGGCTCCGGCCGCAGTGAACGCATTTGCTCTCGGAGAGCGGCGTCTCCTCGGTGCAGTAGGGGCACTTCATGGCCCGGCTCTCCCGGTCAGGGCGCGCGCTGAAAGCTCCATTCCTTCGAGCATCGGTTCCCTCGCACGTCGTCCACCGTGACGTGGACTCGGTACTTGCCGGGGGCGAGTGGCTGGCTCGGCTCGAAGGAGACGAAGCCGTATTCGGCGCGGGTGCCCTTGGCGATTTTGACGCGGCTGCCCTTGATGTTCACCTGGTAGACGCCCTGGCTCATAATGGTGAAGTCGCGCCGGCTCTGCCCGCCCTCGCCCAGTGGGCCGAAGGTCACCGTGAGCGACGAGAGGACGATGCCCGAGGGATCGGTGCAGCGAAAGCTCACGAGTGGGGACTGGTCGGTGGTCGTGCTGTCCGGCTCGGGGGTGACGCCGATGATGGCCGGCGGCTCCCTGTCGGCCTCGATGGTGAAGGGCAGGCTCCGCTCGGCCTTCAGGCCAAGGGAGTCGGTCACGGCGACGTTCAGCTTGTGCTCGCCCACCGCAAGGTCCTTCTCCGGGCGATAGAAGAGTTCGGCCCGGGTGACGACGGGGCTGATGGCGCTGCCATCGAGGCTTGCCGAGACATTCTCGGGCGCGACCGCGCTGCCCACGGCGCGCGGGCAGAACTGGGCTATGAGGACGGGACGGGCGTCGTAGCGATGCAGGGCGTTGACACGCAGGTTGGCTATCTCGGGTGGCGTCGTGAAGGGCTTGAGCAGCTCGGCAAGCTGCTTTGAGGCGCCGTCGAGTTCCTCGAGGCGGCGCAGGTGCTTGACGGCCGCAGGCGTGTCGCGCTGCTCTATGGCCACGATGGCCGCCATCCGCACAGCGAGGGGAGAATCGGCGAGCCCAAAGGCTCGGAGGAGCTGCTGGGCCTCATCTTTGCGGCCACCGTTCCACGCATGGCTGGCGAGGGCAAGACACACCTGCCGCTGCTCCTCAGGGGGCACCTTGGCCTCGGCGAGGAAGGCGCGCCAGGCATTGAGCCCCTCCTCGCGGAGGGGGCCGGGCTCGCCCGAGCGCGCCGCGGCGGCCAGGCACGCGCTGGCCAGCACGCGCAGCACCGCGGGGTCCTTCGGAGCGAGGTCGCGGGCTTTCCGCGCCGCGCCGAGCGCGGCAGCGGTGTTGCCCAGAACGCTCCAGCCTGCGGCCGCGCGGAGGCAGAGCTGGAGGCCGTGGGCCTTCCGGGCGGCCTCCGGGATCTGCTGCATCGCATCAAGACAAACGCGGCGGACGGCCACGGGAAGGGCAGGGTCGCCGGCATAGAGGCCGAGGGCGAGTGCGACAGACGGGCGGGCCGCCGCGAAGGCGGCCTCGTCGCGCCCGCGGAGCATTGCCCAGGCTTCGGCGAGGCTGGCCACGTCGCCCTTGCGGAGCTTGGCGGCGATCTCCCGGAGCGCGACGGCTCTCGCGGCGGCGCCCTCGAGCGCCTTGCTCGGCAGCGTGGCGAGCCGGCCGAGGCACGCCTCGGCCTCCGCGGCGTCCCCGCTACGCTGGCAGGCGTCGGCCAGGAGGAGCAACACTGTGGCGAGCTGCCTGTGATCCCCGGCCTCTTCAAGGCCCGCGCGGGCGGCCTTCAAGTGCTCGATGGCAGCCGAGAGATTGTCGGGGCGGGCCTCGAGCCCGAGCGCCAGGAGCGCGAGGCGGAACTCCGCCTTGGGCCGCTCCGCGTCGCCTGCGGCGTCGCGCAGTCGCACGAAGCACTCGCGGGCCTGGTCGAACCGCTTGAGCTTCAAGCAAATCGTGCCGGCGAGATGCACAAGGTCCATGCGCTCCGGCGCAGCGGCCATGGCCTGTTCGAGGCAGGGGAGGGCCTTCTCAAAGTCCCCATCGCGGTACAATTGCACGGCGCGCGGCAGCGCCTTGTAGCGTTCCCGGAGGCTCGCGGCGCGGAGACCGAGCGCGACGCAGGCGATGGCCAGCGCGCCGCACACGATGCCCATCACGGCCGCGAAGGCCCTCGAGCGCATGGCACGCTCACTCCAGCGTCGGCTTGGCGATGCCGCCGCTG
>VGYV01000648.1 GCA_016872855.1 Planctomycetota bacterium | reverse complement strand
AGGACCGCTCCCGGGAGACATCCTCAAGGGGCTCGACGACGTCGCCGCGATGGTGCCGTTCCGGCCCTTCTGCGAGCCGTTCGGCATGGGATGGATTCTGGGCAACCCGTCCGCCTACAGGGGTCCTAGCCCCGCCTGAGATGCCCACGAAGGCAGCCCATCACACGCCGTTGGGAGCGTGGGCAGGCGGAGGCCTGCTGCAGTGGGCCTGTGGTGGTCGTTCCCGCCGGCGAGTCCCATTGAGCCGCAGCACGGGAATGTCCGATCCAACGGATGGGGATGATGGGGGTTGAGAGGGGGATCGTCGGAAGGAGGCCGAGGGAATGAGGCTTGTGAAGAGCGAGGATGGGCGTCGCAGACGAGAGGGCGGGGCAGATGCTGCCCGATCGGCGCAGGAGGAGCAGATCCGCGATCATCCGCTGCTCCGCCGCTTTGCCGAATCGCGCCGAAAACTCGCAACGGATCCCTACCGGCCGATCTACCATTTCGTCAGCCCAGAGAGCACGATGAACGATCCGAACGGGCTGTGCTACTGGCGGGGGCACTGGCACCTGTTCTACCAGGCGTATCCGCCAGAGGACCCGCGCCAGCACTGGGGCCACGCAGTCAGCGGGGACCTGATCCACTGGCGCGACCTGCCCTATGCTCTCTACCCCGGACCCGAGGACTGCTGCTTCTCCGGCTCGACGCTGGTCGAAGACGACCGTGTGATCGCCATGTACCACGGGACGCAGGTCGGCAACATGGTGGCGGTCTCCAGCGATCCGCTGCTGCTCAACTGGGAGAAGCTGACGGGCAAGGCCGTCATCCCGCTGCGCAACCCCGACGGCTCCGCGCCGCCGTACGCGGTCTACGACCCGTGCATCTGGAAGAAGGAGGGGCTCTACTACTCGCTCTCCGGTGGAAGCCTGCCGCACAGCGCAAGCGGCCGCCGCACGCGGGCCGAGTTCCTTCTTCGCTCCCGCGACCTGACGACGTGGGAGTACCTGCATCCGTTCTGCGAGGGCGACATCTTTGGCCTGGTGGGCGACGATGGCGCCTGTCCTTACTTCTGGCCCATTGGCGATCGGCACATCCTGCTGAACTCGAGCCATATGAGCGGCGGCGAGTACCGGCTCGGCCACTACGATACCGCACGCGACAAGCTCATCGTCACCCACGGCGGGCGGTTCAACTTCGGCGCTTGCACGCCCGGCGGCGTCCACGCGCCGTCGGCCACTCCCGACGGCCAGGGCGGGGTGCTCGTGATCTTCAACATGAACGCGGCCAAACCCACCCCGGGCTGGGACCAGATCATGAGCCTGCCGCGCCGCCTGACTCTCGGTGACCGGGAGCAACTGCTGGTGGAACCGGCCGGCGACATCGAGTCGCTTGGCCGGGACCATCGGCACGTGGATGGCATGGCGCTCCCGGCCAACCACGAGATTGTCCTCAGCGGCGTTCAGGGCAGCGCCCTTGAGATCATCGCCGAGAT
Source organism: Planctomycetota bacterium (assembly GCA_016872855.1). GTDB lineage: Bacteria > Planctomycetota > PUPC01 > DSUN01 > DSUN01 > DSUN01. Next base: position 3,256 of record VGYV01000648.1, on the reverse strand, counting down.
CGATCCGCGCAATGCCCCGATGGTCGAGTTGAATGTTCTGCGCTCCCCTGGCAAGGAGGAATTCACGCGCATCGCTTTCTACAGACAGCGCGGCCACGCCGACTGGAAGCGCTTCACGGGCTGGGACAGGCTCAACGACGCGCGCGACAGCCTGATCGTCCTTGATACGTCCTATTCCTCGGAGCTGCCCGATGTGCTGTCGCGGGCGCCGGAGATTGGGCCGTTCTTCCTGGCGCCAGCGGAGACGCTGAAGCTGCGTGTGTTCATTGACAAGAGCGTCGTCGAGGTCTTCGCCAATGGCCGACAGTGTGTGGCTGCACGCGTCTATCCCGGCCGCGCCGACAGCACAGGCGTGTCCCTGCGAGCACAGGGCGCCGACGCGGAACTGCATTCGCTCGACGTTTGGCGGATGGGGTAGACGCACTGACACAAACAAGACTCGTGACCTGGGGGCATCCAGAGCAGGAAGCACGATGGCACGTTGCGTTGATCCTCGTCCGCGTGCCGGCCGAGGTGCCCTTCGAGGATTACCCGCATTACCGCAAGCGCTACGTGGAGCTTGGCGGCTAAGCGACTGCGTGGACCGGCTACTGCAAGCAGCAGGTACTACAAGGCGCCAACGACACCAGCTCTGATTCGAACAGGAGATGAGCATGCTGGCCGACCCCGTCTGCGTTCCCTGCCGGGAGCAGGCCGTTGTGTTCGGCCGCGTGATTCTCGACGGTGAAGTCGAACGGCGCGCCGCCCGCCAGCGCCCGCTCCAGCACGCGCCGCTCGCCGAAGCCGATCTCGATCCAGCCGTCCGTGTCCTTTGTGGCGTTGGGCCTTGCGCCCTTGTAGGCGGCGGCATCGACCAGACCCCTCAGGCGAATCCGCATGTCGGGACGGTGGTACGCCGCGAGGCTCATCAGACCGCCGGAACGGCCGAACCCTTCGTCCGTGGGGCTTCTGCCTCGAGCTGCTCGACCCCCTGGCGCGCGAGCCCCTGCCGGGTGTCCGCTTCAGTTCCACGCCCCCGCACACGGAGCCGCCGGCGAGATGAACCAGTTGGAACGCCACATCATTTGCGCAGTCGTGGCACTCCCCCGGTCACTCGTCTCCAGCCGGTGGCGGTGTTGCGGACATCACGGAACGTGGCGGCGGCGGGCGAGGGCGACAGGCCTTCCACCTGAAGACGCAACCTGGGGTGCTTACGGATTACAGCTCGGGAACTGAATGAACTTCGGCGTGAGGTGAAAGGACGGATTCTTTTCCTCCTTCCACCTGCTGAGCTTTGATACCGCATGAGTAGGCAAGAGTCCGCCGGGCTCCTGGAGCCCGATCTCTGTCGTGCCTTCACCCAGCCAGGACTCAGCGCGATGCCGTTGGCGCTCCCCCGGGTGTTGCTGTTAGCCGACCGCCGAGCTCTGAGGGCTCGACTGGCTCTGGCAAGGCACCTTGACTCAGGCCAAGGGTCTGGTACATGATAGGGGCATGATGGCCACCCAGGGCCTCCTGGTGCGTGCGGGAACTCACGCTTGCCGGGAGCAGGCGAGGGTATCGTTCCCGGTGGCTGCTTGCGCAGCCCACGCTGAGCCGATTGACGCCAAGTCCGGAGAAGACTGGCGATGGGCCTGAAGCCTCTGTGTTTCCCACCTGCTATCGCTGCTGTGCTCATCGGCCAATGCAGCGGGCAGGCCATTGAGAAGGTCCTCGATGGCGGCCCGTCTGTCCGTGTCCGCTCACGGTACTTGTTGCTGGACAGCCGGCTGGTCGAGCGGCTCGACAATGCCCGGCTCGTCCTGGGTACCATCAGGAAACATGCGGCCAACCCGCTGTTTCGCGAGGACAAGCCGTGGGAACCGCGGTTCGACAACCTCTACGCGAACGTGCTCTACGACGAAGAGGACAGGCTGTACAAGTGCTGGTACAGCCCGTTCATCCGTGACTCGCTGGTGAGCAAGACTCCACGCGAACGGCGTTCCGAGGTCCGTTACCACGACGAGCAGCGCGAGATGGGGGTCTGCTACGCCGTTTCCCGGGACGGACTGAAGTGGGAGAAGCCCGAGCTGGGCCTGGTGGAGTTCGAGGGAAGCAAGGCCAACAACCTGCTGGCTCGCAAGACGCATGGAGCGGGCGTCTTCAAGGACCTTCGCGAGACGAATCCCGATCGCCGATACAAGATGTTCTACCGCAAGGCCGTGCGGTTCTCCCCCGATGGCCTGCGCTGGAGCGATGCCGTGGACTGTCGGGAGATTGGTGCTCCAGGCGATACGCACAACAACGCCTTCTGGGCACCGGAGCTGGACAGGTACATCGGTATTACTCGTCTCAGGGACGGCCAGCGGACCGTCGGTCGCACCGAGAGCACGGACTTCGTCAAGTGGACCAAAGCGACCGAGGTGCTTCGTGGCGATGCGCGGAACCAGACCTACGCTATGCCCGTCCTCCACTATGCCGACGTGTACCTGGGCTTTGTGATGATCCTCGGCGGCGCCGGACACGACCGCGTGCACTGCGAGCTGGCTTGGAGTTCGGACACCGTGCGTTGGGAGAGGATCGAGCCAGGGAAGCCGCTGATCCCAACGTCCCAGACTCAAGGCGAGTATGATTGGGGATGCGTCTATGCTGCCGCGGTCCCGATTGTGCGCCAAGGCGACATTCGCCTGTACTATAGCGCCTCGAACGGTCCCCACAGCGGCTGGCGCGACGGCTTCTTCTGCCTGGCGACTCTGCGACCCGACGGGTTTGCAGGTTACGAGCCGGCCGATGCGGCTCGCCCAGCCACGATCGTGACCCGGCCGGTGGTGTGCCCGGGCAGGCCCCTGCACATCACAGCTGATGCAATTGGGGGCTCAGTGCGGATCGCCCTACTGGATACCGAAGGCAAACCGCTGGCAGCCAGCGAGCCGATCTCGGGCGACGTCACCGACCGGCCAGTAAGCCTGCCGCAAGATGTGATGGCCGCGCACACCGGCAAGGGCGTGCGTTTGAGGATCGAGATGACGCGGGCGAAGGTGTACTCCTTTTCCTTCGGGAGCTGACCGAGCGCGACGTAGGGACCATCGTCCAGTGTGCCAGCGATGCCCGCCGGTCGCACCGTGCGGGGGCCAGCCGTCGGTCTGAATCTCGTGTCCCCGAAAGCCCTTTGCCCAGTTCACGGCGAGCCGGTACAGTAGAGAGGCGGGCAGCGGTCGCTAGAGTGCTCTTGCTGTGACCGGCCACAGGAGGCACGAATCATGCGAATGGTCTTTGCCGCAGCCGTTCTTCTCGTCGC
>VGYV01000647.1 GCA_016872855.1 Planctomycetota bacterium | reverse complement strand
GCCCGCCTGCGGCGGGCGACAGGGGATAGCCACGGGCGTCAGCCCGTGGATGACGGCGGCCCCAACCCCGGCCAGCCCCCGCAGGGGGCGGCAGACGTTGTCCCGTGACGCGCTTGTTGGTCTCTCCCGCCCCCTGCGGGGGCTGGGCCTTGGGGTGCGTCCCAACTCCACGGGCTTACGCCCGTGGCTATCTCCTGCCGCCCTCTCGGGCTCTGGCGCGCCGCTCGGTATGGCCACATCTGTATCACTCTGGGGAGGGAAAAGTGACAAAGACTGACGGGACCGGCCACGGAAGCCCTCGAAACGCCAGCGCGGCATACTGCATCAACCCAGGGACGGAGGAAGTGATACAGTATGGGATCGAAAACGGTAGAAGCCCGCGAATCGCCAAAGCGCCATACTTGATCAACCCCGTGGGGGAGGAATTGATCAGGTATGGTGGGGAAGGCCGTAGAGCCGCCCGGATCGCCAAAGCGCCATACTTGATCATCCCGCCGCGGGGGGAGGATGCTCAAGTATGGCGGCGGGATGTCTGGTTTTCCAGACTCGCCCGCCGAGGCGGCGCAGCCGATTGCCGGCCAGTTGGCTTTCCCTGGCGGGTTTGGTATGATTGCCGGCCGGGGGAGGCCAAGGAGCAGGAACGATGGGCATTCGTGTTGAGGGCGGCGTGTCGCGGCGGGAGCTCCTGAAGCTGGGCACCCTGGGGGCGGCGGCGGGCCTGGCCGGCTGCTCGCGGCAGGCCGAGCAGGTCGTCGTGACCGAGCGGCCGCACGTCCCGCCGCCCGCGCCGTTCAGGGTGGACATCGGTCTCCAGAGCTACTCGCTCCACCGCTTCAAGTTCGACGAGGCCGTGGCGAAGATGCAGGAGGCGGGCATCCGCTTCGTCGAGCTCTTCCCCGGCCACTTCCCGATGGGGCTGAAGCCCGAGGAATTCGCCGCCGCCCAGGCCAAGCTCGCCGCGGCGCAGATCAAGCCCAATGCCTACGGCGTGTGCGGCTTCAGCAAGGACGAGGCGGCCATCCGCCGGATGTTCGACTTCGCCAAGAAAGTCGGCTTCGACTGCTTCTCCGCCGGCCCCGCCCCCGACGCCTTCGACCTGCTCGACAAGTTGTGCGACGAGTACGGCGTGAAGGTGGCCATCCACAACCACGGCCCGGGCGACAAGCGCTGGGGCCGCACCCAACAGCTCCTCGACGGCACGAAGGACCGCCACCGCAACATCGGCGTCTGCCTCGACACCGGCCACCTCATCCGCGCGGGCGACGACGTGCTCGAGGCCGTCCACAAGCTCGGACCCCGCCTCCTCGCCTTCCACTTCAAGGACGTGAACGAGCAGAACCACGACGTGGTGGTGGGCAAGGGGAGGACGGACCTGGTGGCCTTCTTCACGGCCCTCAAGGCCGTGGGGTTCGCCGGCCCGTTCTCCCTCGAGCACGAGATAGACATGCAGAACCCCATGCCCGGCATCGTGGCCTCCGTCGCCGCCCTGCGCGAGGCCCTGGCAAAGGTGCCCTGATGCTGTGCGTTGTCGGCGACGACACGGACCTACACGGACTCACACGGACGGCCCGCTGTGAGGCAGGGACTACCCGTCCGTGCTTGTCCGTGGCTCTCCGTGTGGTTCGCTCGCGTAAGATGCGGGGCATGGGAACGAGAACAGGGGGAAGAACATGAAGGCACTCGCCGCCTTGCTGCTGGTCGTCTCGTCGGGTGACTACGACCGCCTCGACACTCCTGTGTCCGTCGATCTGAAGCTGGCCGACCTTGGCCTGACGGCCGAGCAGGCGGCCAAGGCCGCCTTCGCACTGCTCGAGACGGGAGCCGCGAGCGCGGAGCCGGTCCCTGCCCAGTGGGACGGCCAGTGCCTCACATTCGTCCTGCCGGGCAAGACCGTCAAGGGCGCGACGCGGAAGTTCGAGCTTCACGTGAAGAAGGACGAGCCGGCCCCCGCCGCGGCCACGGCGAAGGTGACGGAGGGGAAGTGCGTGGACGTGGCGGCCGGCGGAAAGCCCGTCTTCCGCTACAATCACGGCGTCGTCGCCCAATTCCCCGACAAGCCGAGCAAGTACGACCGCGCGTGTTACTTCCACCCGCTCTGGGCGCCGTGCGGGGAGATCATCACTGGCGACTACCATCCCGACCACGCGCACCATCGCGGCGTGTGGTTCGCTTGGGTGAAGGCCGACGCCGGGTCCGTCAAGGCCAACTTCTGGGAGATTCAGGAGGGGCGTGGCAAGTTCGTCAACAAGGCCATCGCGCCCATCGCCGGCCCCGTCTTCGCCGGCTTCACGGCCCAGAACGACCTCGTGAGTGGCGACAAGACCATTCTCAAGGAGACCCTCGTCGCTCGTGTCTACGCCGAGCCGAGGGGCCTGCGGCTGATTGACCTGGACGTTCGTCACGAGGCCACGGATGAGGACGTGGTGCTGGGCAAGCTCCACTATGGCGGCCTCGGCTTCCGCGGGCGCGACGAGTGGAATGAGAAGGGCGCGATTGTGGACGTGCTGACGAGCGAAGGCAAGACCCGCAAGGACGCCAACGCCACGAAGGCTCGTTGGGTTGACTATACTGGCCGCTTGGGTGCCGAGGGGTGGGGCGGCCTACTCGCCATCGAGCATCCCGCGAACCCCCGTTACCCCAACGGCGTTCGCGTGCACCCCTCGATGGCGTTCTTCAGCACCACGCTCGTGCAGCCCGACGCCTACACGATCAAGAAGGGCGAGCCGCTCGTCCTCCGCTATCGCCTGGTCATCCACGACGGCAAGCCCGACAAGGCGCTCGCCGAGCGCCTCGCCGCTGACTTCGTCTCACCCCCCAAGGCCGAGTTGAAGCGAGAGCGCTGAAAGAGCTGGAACGATGAGGATCGAGCCGTTCAAGCTCGAACGGTACTTCGCCCAGCACGAGTTCACGACAAAGCACGTCCTGTGCGCGAGCGACTGCGAATCACTCAGCGTCGGGGAGTTGCTCGCCTTCGAGCCGGGTTCGGGCGAAGCCCTCCGGCGGCAATGGCTTGGCTACACGGAGACCGCAGGGAGCCGTGGCTTGCGCTGCGAGATCTCCCGCCTGTACAGCTCTGTTGCACCAGAAGAGGTCCTTGTGCACAGCGGCGCGGAGGAGGCCATCTTCGTCTTCATGAACGCCCTCCTGCGGCCTGGCGACCACGTGATCGTCCACTGGCCCTGCTACCAGTCGCTGGCCTCGGTGGCCCAGGCCGCTGGCGCCGACGTGACCCGTTGGCCTGCGGAGCCAGGGAGGGCATGGGAGCTCGACCCGGACTTCCTCCCCAGGGCGTTGCGGGAGAACACGAGGGCCATCGTGGCCAACTGCCCGCACAACCCGACGGGATACCTGATGGACCGCGAACGGTTCCAGGCCGTGGTGGACATTGCCCGCAAGCACGGCCTCTACCTGCTCTCGGACGAGGTGTATCGCGAGCTCGAACACGACCCCGCGGACCGCTTGCCCGCCGCTTGCGACCTGTACGAGCGGGCCGCCTCGCTGGGAGTGATGTCCAAGACCTACGGCCTGGCCGGCCTGCGCATCGGCTGGCTGGCAACCCGCGACAGGGCGCTCTACGACAGCCTGGCCACGTTCAAGGACTACACGACCATCTGCAACAGCGCGCCCAGCGAGTTCCTGGCGGAGCTCGCCCTGCGTCACCGCGACGCCATCGTGGACCGCAACAGGCGGGTCGTGCTCCACAACCTCGGGCTGCTCGAAGCGTTTTTCCTTCGCCACGCCGAGCGGTTTGCCTGGCGGCGGCCGAAGGCCGGACCCGTCGCATTCCCTTCGCTGCGGCAAGGCAGCGCCGAGGCATTCTGCACCCAGATGCGCCAGGAGGCCGGCGTGCTGCTTCTGCCGGGCGCTGTCTTCGACGCGGGCGACCGCCATTTCCGCATCGGCTTCGGACGCCGCAACGTGCCCGAGGCGCTCGAACGACTGGAAGAGGCCCTGGGATGCGCGACGTGAGGCGCGGCAACCCCTTTTAGGAGCAGGACTATGTCGGATGGCAACCACACTCGAAGGGACTTCCTGTGCGACGCGCTGGCCGCCGGGGGCGCCCTGGCTGCCGGCCTCGCGCCACGCCTTGTCGGCGCCGCTGAGCCGCCCGCCGGAGAGAAGCCCCGCATCCACATCGGCACCGTCACGTACCAGGTCTGCAAGGACATGGACCTGCCCACCCTCATCAAGGCCTGCGAGGACTCGGGCATGGAGGGCGTCGAGCTGCGCACGACCCACAAGCACGGGGTCGAGCCCAGGCTCGACGCCGAGGGACGCGCCAAAGTCAAAGAGGCATTCGCCAAGACGAAGGTGAAGCTCGTCGCCCTCGGCTCCACCTGCGAGTACCACGCGGCAGACCCCACGGTGGTGAAGAAGAACATCGAGACGACGGGGGCATTCGTCCAACTCGCCGCCGACGTGGGGGCCTGGGGCGTCAAGGTGCGGCCAAACGGCCTCCGAAAGGACGTGCCGGAGGACGCCACACTCCGCCAGATCGCCGGCGCACTCAAGGAGTGCGGCCCCTTCGCCCTCGAGAAGGGCGTGAAGATCGTCGTCGAGTGCCACGGCGGCGGCACCTCGCGCCTCGACCGCATGGCCAAGATAATGGCTCTCCGGGCTTTCTTGTGGGTGCCCACAAGGGGGGCGCCAAGCCGAGGAACCCTTCTACCTCCCTCAGCATAGGCATGGCAAGGACTTACGCCGAAATACACCTGTGCCGGCGCTGGATCGC
>VGYV01000646.1 GCA_016872855.1 Planctomycetota bacterium | reverse complement strand
CTCATGGCCCCCACTGGTGGTCGGAAACCAACATACACCCAGTGGGGGCTAATTCTACACGGCTCCACAACACATTGCCAGCTCACGATTTGCGAATATCGAGTCGAAATCGTGGCGAGTTATTTAGAATCGCCGATTGCAGATTTGCGATTGCCGATTGACAGAAGAACACCGCGACGGCTGTTCTTCAATCGGCACTCGGCAATCGGAAATCGGAAATGTGCCTTCGGAGAGTAGTCCCGATGCCCGAAGACCGACCGCAGGCCCAACTCCAGATGGTGTGGCCCGAGCGGCTGCTCGCCTCGCCGCCCCACGTCCTCGTGCCGCCGGGCTATGCAATGCGGCAGTTCGCACCGAGCGACGCCGATGTCTATCTCGCCCTGATGGCGAAGGCGGGGTTCAAGAGCTGGGACCACGAGCAGATCGAGAAGGTCTTGCCCTCCGTCCTTCCCGGCGGCTGGTTCCTTGTCGAGCACGCGGCGACGGGCCGCCTCGTGGCCACGGCGATGGCCCGCCACCGGCCACAGGTGTCGCATCTTCAATTGGCACATAGCGGCCATGTGCGAATTGAAGATGCGACACCGCACCCCGATGGCGGCGAGCTCTCCTGGGTCGCCGCCGACCCCGAGCACAAGGGCAAGCGCCTCGGCATGGCCGTCTGCGCCGCCGTGGTCGCGCGCTTCCTCGATGCCGGCTATCGCCGCATCTACCTGCTGACCGACGACCATCGCCTCGCCGCCATCCGCGTCTACCTCGCGCTCGGCTTCGAGCCCTTCCTCGCCCGCGACGACCCTTCGACTTCGCTCAGGGCAGGCATGGCGGAGCGGTGGCAGGAAATTCTCAAGCAGCTCGGCTGGCGCCGCTAGCCGTCGAGGAGGGGAATGTCTCCCGCAATTCTCACTTCGTCGCCCCGCGTGGCCGAAGAAACGTGGCCAGGTCCCCTCGGCCAAGCTGCTCCGCCAGGTCCAGCGGAGTTTGCCCCCGACTCGTCCGAGCATTGACGTCTGCACCCTTGGAAATCAGGAACGGCACCATGTCCAGGTTGGCCGACCAGATGGCTACGTGAAGCGGCGTGTCGCCCCCTCCCGCCTTGGCGTTCACGTCCGCGCCATGAGCGAGCAGAAGCGTGGCGACCTTGATGCCGCCAGAGCGCACGGCTTGGTGTAGCGGCGTGTAGCCTTCCTTGTCCTTCGCATTGACGTCCGCACCCTTTGCGATGAGGAGTTCCGCCGCCTCCTTCGCGTCGGTCCGTGCTTCCCTCGAGGCCCATGCGGTCTTGTGAAGGGGGGTTCGGCCAATCCCATCCTTCGCGTTGACATCGGCTCCCTTGGCGATCAGGCATTCAGCGACTTCCGTGTTGTTGGGCGGCGGCGGCCCAATGCAAGGGCGTGGTCCTGGATCGATCAACGGCCTTCACATCGGCCCCCTTGCTGACGAGGAGCTTGGCGACCTCCAGGTCGCGCAATGCGGCGGCATAGTGCAGGGGCGTCTCCCCTTGCCGGTTCTTCGGATCGATCTCAGCGCCCTTGGCGATGAGAAGTTCAACAAAAGCCCTCGTCTGCTTGCCTGGGTTCGTTACTGCCCCGTGCAGGGGAGTTCTGTCCCCCTCGTCCCGGGCGTTGACATCGGCCCCCTTGGCGATCAGGACTTCGGCTACGCCTGGCTCACCATTGTACGCCGCCGAGCGAAGCGGCGTCCATTTATTCTTGTCCCTGGCGTTGACTTCGGCCCCCTTGGCGATGAGGAGTTCCGCCACACCCTTGGCGTCGGCTCCCTCGACCACGTGGAGTGGCGTCCGGTCAATGCCATCTACCGCGTGGACATCCGCGCCCTTCTCGATGAGGAAGGCGGCGATCTCCTTTCGGCCGTGGCAGGCCGCCGTGTGGAGGGGGGTGTTCCCAATGCGGACCCCGTGAGCCCTGATGTTGAGGAAACCCGGGTTGCCCGCCAGGAGCGTTCTCACCTTGGCAATGTCCCCGGCCTTGATCGCCTCGTGGAACTCCTGTCCTCGCCAAGCCCCGCCGGCCAGGAACACCAGCACAACTGGGATGCTGACACAATTGGCGAACCAGGCCATTGCAGGGCCGCTCCGCATGGGGAGAAGTCACGCCTCTTCCGCATCATAGCGCTGCTTCACGCGGGAAGCAATGGGAAAGGGGCAGACTCGACGATGCGTGTCATCAGCATGCTCGTTCGTCCGCCGCTTGCGGCCAAGGGAGAGTTACAGATAGAATATGGGGCAACCGGCCCGAGGGGGGTCGGCGCCCACGTTACTCCCTCTCCCAGGGGGAGAGGGACAGAAGCAGCCCTCCCCTTGCGGCGAGAGGGCCAGAGAAAGCGGGGTAAACCTTTGGGCTTCGTCCCGATGGGCAACCTGTTGTCCCGCGCCTTCCGCCGCGGCTACGCCGTGCCCAGCTTCTGCATCTGGAACGCCGAGACGGCCGACACCGTGCTCCGCGTGGCCGCGAAGTGCCGGGCACCCGTCATCCTGATGACCGGGCCGGGCGAGCTGCTCCTGTCGTACGGCGCTCTGGCCGACACCGCGCGGGCGCTCGCGTCGCGCTACGACGTGCCGGCCGCGCTCCACCTGGACCACGGGAACACGATGGAGGCGGTCCAGGCCTGCCTCGCCGCAGGCTTCACCTCGGTCATGCTCGACTACTCGAACAAGTCCTTCGCCGAAAACGTCGCCGCTCTCCAGCAGGTCGTCGCACTCGCCCGCCCGCGCGGCGTCACCGTCGAGGGCGAAATCGGCGCCGTCGGCCGCGTGGACGAGGTGACTGGTGAGGGGAAGGGCCACACCGCCCTCTCCGACCCCGACGAGGCGAGGGCCTACGTCGGGGCCACGGGCGTGGACTGCCTGGCCGTCTCCTTCGGCAATCTCCACGGCAACTACAAGCTCCCGCCGAAGTTCGACTTCGACCTCCTGGCCAAGCTCCGCGACGCCGCGGGCGTTCCCCTCGTCCTCCACGGTGGCAGCGGCACCCCACCCGACCAACTTGCCCGCGCCATCTCCCTCGGCATCGCCAAGGTCAACGTCGCCAGCGAACTGAACAAGGTCCTTCGCGACACCCTCGTCAAGCGCTGGACTGCCGGCGAGAAGCTCTGGGTCCCCTCGGCCCTCCACGAGGGAATGGCCGCTTTCGCCGCCGCCGTCGAGAAATGGCTCCACCTCACCGCCGCCGCGGGCAAGGCCTGAGAGGGGGAGTTTGATCATCTATTGATCCTCTATCGCGGCGGGGCGGGCGGCAGATCACTTGAGGATGCGGAAGAGGTTGCTGTAGTCGTCGGTCCAGAGGATGGGGGCATCCTCCTTGTCCGCGGCGCTCTCGGGGGTGCGGCCGGCGAGGACGGTGGGGTGGTTGAGGAAGTCGTCGTTGGCGGTGACGAGCATCCAGGAGCAGTAGTAGACCTCGCGCGAGTAGTCGCCGCGGCAGGTGATGTGGACGACCTTCCAGTCCTGCTTGGTTTCCCTCGCCAGGCGCTCGGCTTGCGCCCGCACGACGGGGCGGAGGTCCACGAAGCGGTTGGTGACGTTGACGGCGATGATGCCGTCGGGCTTGATCTGGCGGCGGTAGATGTCGAATGCCTCGGCGGTGAGGAGGTGGACGGGCACGGCGTCGCTGGAGAAGGCGTCCATCGCCAGGACGTCATACTGGTGATTCGCGGCCTCGCGTTCGAGGGAGAGGCGTCCGTCGCCGAGGATGGTCGCGCAGTCGGCCGGGCTGTCGGTGAGGTAGGTGAAGACGGGGTTCGTGCAGTCGGTGCCCAGGCGGCCCGAGAGCTTGATGACGCTGGGGTTGATCTCGTAGAAGCGATAGAAGTCGCCCTTCTGGCCGTAGGCGGCGATGGTGCCTGTGCCGAGTCCGAGGACAGCGACGCGGAGGCCTTCGGGTTTGCGTGGGTGGTGTAGGAGAGCCATGCCGATGCCGCTGGCCTCGCCGAAGTATGTGATGGCCTGGCGGCGGCCGTCGTCGGAGGTGAGCTGGGCGCCGTGGTTGATGCGCCCGTGGCTGAGGATGAGCTGCTCGCGGTCGGTCTTCGCGTAGTATTTGGCGACCTTGAGGACGCCGTAGAAGTTGCGGGACATCGAGATGGTGCCTTCCCTGGTGAGGACTTCGGCGGCCTGCCCCCCGAGGTCTGCCCCCACGTAGGCGAGCACGGCGAGGAAGGCAGGGAGGCAAAACGTCCAGAGCCACCGCCGCTGCCAGTGCCCGAGGGCGACGAGTCCGCACGCGAGCCACGCGATGAGGAGGTGTTCGGCGCGAATGGCCGGGGCGGGCCTGGCGAGCCAGGAGGGCGCGCCGAGGAGCTCGGCGTAAAGCGCTCCGTCGAGCAGGATGAAGGACGCGACCGCCCCGAACCACCACCCGCGCCACGCGCCGCGCAGCTCGAAGAGCACCCACACGGCGGCGGCCAGGAACCCCAGCGAGACCCAGAGCCAGAGGATGCCCTCCACAAGCAGGGGCCTGTCGCCCACGTTGATGGGCAGGAGCGCCACGATGAGGACGAGGAGGGAGCCGAAGGCGAGGTGGTAGACGGCTGCCCCCGCGGCGCCGTGCCACCGCGCGGGCCAGGCGCCGTGCGGCGTCTTGTCGAGCCACACGGCCGCGATGGCCAGGGCGCACACGAGCCACAGCCCGGCGTTGAAGGCCAGGGAGTCTGGCGGGGCCGGCTTGGCCGCGTGGAGAGCGAACAGGGCGGCGTGGAGGGCCGCGTAGCAGGCCCCGGCCAGCCACCAGAGGAGCC
>VGYV01000645.1 GCA_016872855.1 Planctomycetota bacterium | reverse complement strand
GGGGAGCAGGATTCGAACCTGCGAAGGCAGCGCCAGCAGATTTACAGTCTGCCCCCTTTGGCCACTTGGGTATCCCCCCGTACAATGCGCCCCCCACCGCGCGCACCTGAGCTAGCGGTGGGGGTCGAACCCACAACCTGTGGTTTACAAAACCACTGCTCTGCCGGTTGAGCTACGCTAGCATGCTAGCGCGTAAAACCTACATTATACTTTCTTCCGACGGCGTGTCAAGCTCAAATTGGCACGGATTTTTCCCCGCCGCCCCCCCGCCCCCCGTTCCGCCGCCAAGATGACAGCCGTGTAATCCTGTTGCCCTTCGCCCATCCCATGAGTACACTGGAAGGGCAGCGGGAGGAGTCCCTGCCCCCGACCGGAGGCATCGGCGTGCGCATCCTGGTGGTCGAGGACGAGAAGCGGTTGGCGAGCTACCTGGCAAAGGGGTTGCGGGAGAATGGCTACGCAGTGGATGTGGCTCACGACGGCGAGGAGGGCGCACGCCTGGCCCGCTCGGGCATCTACGACGCCATCGTGCTCGACATCCTGCTGCCCAAGCAGAGCGGCTTCGAGGTCATCCGCGCCGTGCGCCGCGAGGGCGTGTCTACCCCCATCCTGTGCCTGACGGCCCGCGGCGAGCCGAACGACCGCATCACGGGCCTCGACCTGGGCGCGGACGACTATCTGCCCAAGCCATTCAACTTCGCCGAGGTCCTCGCCCGCCTCCGCGCGCTCTTGCGCCGCTCGCCCCGCATGGCCCCCACCGTGCTCCAGTGCGCCGACCTGGCGCTCGACCCCGCCACCCGCCGCGTGACCCGCGCGGGAAAGGAGATTGACCTCACGCCACGCGAGTACGCCCTCCTCGAATTCCTCCTGCGCCGAGCAGGAACCGTCGTCACCCGCTCAGCTCTCATCGAGGGCATCTGGGACATCAATTTCGACTCCCTCACCAACGTCCTCGACGTCCTGGTCAACCGCCTCCGCACGAAGGTGGACGTGCCGTTCCCCCAGAAGCTCATCCACACGGTCCGCTCCGTGGGCTACGTGCTCAGCGAGGAGCCCTCCTAGCATGTCCCTCCGGGCGAAACTCGTCCTGTGGTACACAGCCGTCTTCGCCGTGTCCGGCTCGCTCCTGTGCGTGACCCTCTACCTCCTCATCGCGCACGCGCTAGGCGCGGAGGCCGACCGGTTCCTCGAAGAGGAGTTCCAGGAGGTCCGCCAGATCACGCGTGACCTGTTGCCGCAGCCGGCGGCGCTGAAGGCCCGCATCGCGGCCGAGCTCCGCCATGCCAGGGCCTTCGCCTACTTCTACAGGCTCCACGACCCCGCGGCGGGCCGCGACCTGCTGGCCGTGGCCGCCAAGGGCCTCGAGGAGGCCGCCACAGCCTGCCCCGCGCCCGCGGCGCCCGAGCCCGCCTACTCGTGGGTCGAGGTCGGCCAGCCGCCCAAGAGCCTCCGCGTCCTCTCAGCAGCGCTCGACCCCGCCGCCAGCTCCCGGCTCATGCTACAGCTCGGGGTCCACAACCGCTGGCTCGAGCGCCGGACCGCGGCTCTCCGCAAGTACCTCGCCGGCACGCTCTTCGCCGCCGTCCTCATCGCCGCCCTGGGCGGCTGGGCACTCGCCTCGCGCAGCCTGCGGCCCATTGACCGCATCGCCGCCGACCTCAGCCGCGTGGAGTCCACCACCCTCGACGCGCGGCTGCCCGTGAGCGCCTCGCGCGACGAGGTGGCACGCCTCCGCCAGGCCATCAACCGCATGCTCGACCGCCTCAGCGCCGCCTTCGGCCGCCTCCAGAGCTTCACCGCCGACGCCGCCCACGAGCTGCGCACCCCCCTCACCGCCCTCCAGCTCCGCCTCGAAACCGCCATCAACAGGCCCCGCAGCGAGGCCGAGGCACGCGAGGCCATCAACGATGCCCTCCACCAGGTCGCCGAACTCAGCTCCCTCGTCGAGAACCTCCTCCTCCTCGCCCAGATGGACGCCGAGCACGAGCTGCCGGCCCCCGTGCCCGTGGACCTCGTTGACCTGCTTCGCCGCATCGAGGAACCCTTCGCACTCCTGGCCGAGGAGAAGAACATCTCCCTCGCCATCGAGGCCAACGGCCCTGTCACCACCATCGGCGACCCCGTGCTCCTGCGGCGCGTGTTCGGCAATCTCCTCGACAACGCCCTGCGCTACACGCCGGCCGGCGGACGCGTGACGGCCCGCGTGGCCTGCGGCCCCGCGGGCTGCGTCGTGACCGTGAGCGACACAGGCGTCGGCATCGCCCCAGAGGCCATCGGACGCGTCTTCGACCGCTTCTACCGCGCCGACGAGTCGCGCTCCCGCGCCGACGGCGGGGCCGGCCTCGGCCTGAGCATCGCCAAGCGAGCCGTCGAGCTCCACAGGGGCACCATCGCCATCGAAAGCACCCCCGGCAAGGGCACCACCGTCACCGTGCGGCTCCCGCCGCCACGGCCATGCACCGCGTGAGAGGACACGGATGACCAACGCCAACGGCAGGGGAATGGCCCTCCGCGATGCGGCGGAGATTCTGGCGCTGGGCCTCGTCCTCCTGGCCCCGCAACTGGCCCTCCGCGACGTCTGGGGGCCAGACGAGACGCGCTTCGCCGAGGTCGCACGCGAGATGGCCGCCCGCGGCGACTACCTGGTGCCGCACCTCAACGGCGCCATCTATGCCGAGAAGCCGCCCCTTCACTTCTGGTTCGCCGCCGCCCTCAGGCCCCTCTTCGGCGCCGACGCCGGCCGCGTCGTCTCCCTCCTCGCAGCCCTTGCCTCTCTGGCCCTCATCTACCGCATCGGGCGACGCCTCTACGGACGCCCCGAGGGCCTTTGGGCCGCGCGCATCGCCGCCACCATGCTCCTCTTCCTGGGCCTGGGCAGCGCCGGCATCCTCGACTCGCTTCTCCTCACCACCATCCTGGCCACAATCGCCTGCGGCTTGGCAGCGCTGGACGTGCAGGGGCCGCGGCCGGGCGCGTGTGTGAGCCCTGTGGGCGGGGCCTCCGCGCCCCGCGCTCTTCCCTGCGCACAGCGCGGGGCAGGGACGCCCCGCCCACAAACCCAAGCGCCGAGTCCCTTGCCGTCCTCTGTGGGCGGGGCCTCCGCGCCCCGCGCTCTTCCCTGCGCACAGCGCGGGGCAGGGACGCCCCGCCCACAGACCCAGGCCTGGTGGCTGGGGGCCTATGCGTCGGCGGCTGCGGCCGTCCTCACCAAGGGGCCGATCGGCCTGGCCATTCCCGCCGTCGTCCTGCTCGCCTGCGCGCTGGCCTGCCGCCGACAGGTGCGGGCGGGCGGCTGGTGGCACCTGGCCGGCGCGCTCCTGATGCTCGCGCTCATCGCCGCCTGGGTAGTGCCCGCCTGCCTCAAGGGCGGCGAGGCATATGCCCGCAAGATTCTCCTCCAGCAAACGCTCGAGCGGGTCAGCGGCTCCGCGGCCGTCCACGGCGAGCCGCCTCACTACTACCTGCTCCGCTGGCCCATGTACCTCTGGCCCTGGTCGCTCCTCGTGCCCCTCGCCATCGCAGCCGCGCTGCGCGCTGCCTGGCGCAGCGGGGCCTGGCGCGCCGCGTGGCCCACGCTCTGGTTCCTCGCCGTCTTCGTCCTCCTCTCGTGCATCAGCGGCAAGGGGGAGCGCTATTTCCTGCCGGCCGTGCCCGCCGCGGCCCTGGCGTGCGCGCACTACCTGGTCTCAGAGAAGCCCTTCCCCAGGTGGCATCGCGGCCTGCTCGCCGCCACGTGGCTCACCGTTCTGGCTCCCGGCGGCCTCGCCGTGGCCATGGCCTTCAACGCTTTCAAAGGCGCATTGTCAAAGAACGCTGCCGCGGCCGAGATGCTGCGCGATGCGTCCACGCCGGCCAATGCCGCCGGCGCGATGGCTCTTGGAGTCGGGCTTATGGCCGCCGGCCTGCTGGCCTTCTTCTGGCTTAGGCGGGCGGTCAGCGCGCGGCGGCATGCCGGCATGCTCGCAGCCGTCGTCGTTGCCATCTCGCTGGGCTTCAGCCTGCTGGCCCTGCCCACGATCAACCGATTGAAGTCCGACCGCCTCGCCGTCGCCCACTTCCGGCCCTATCTCGACCAGGCGGAAGAGCTGTACCTGTTCCGCACCGAGTTCGACGGCATCCTCAACCTGTATCTGGCCCGCGACTGCATCCCGCTGCTCGAAGCCACCGAGCAGGCGGCCCGGCGGCTGGCCTCCACGCGCCGCGCGGCCATCGCCCTCTGGAAGAGCCAGGTCGAGAAGGTAGACCCCGCCGCCCGCTTCTCGGTCATCTCCGCCGGTGCCCAGTCGCCCCGGAACCTCGTCCTGTTGCTCAACTGGAAGCCCGATTCGCTCCCTAGCGCGGAGCAATTCCAACGGTAACACCTCAGGCTGATGAAGTGCTCGCCCCCGTGGGCTGCGCCGCTCGGCAGCGAGCGGCACCGAGTGGAGCGAAGGACTGGCCACTACGCGAGGCGTCCCCCGCACCCCCTTACCCCTACCCCCCTCCCTCCCGGAGCTGATCTTTGCCCACATCTTCTCGCGGGCTCCCGGTCAGCCCCCGAAGGGGGTGATCCAGCCGTAGCCCAGGGCGACCAAAGGGAGCCCTGGGACAAGGCCAACCCGGCATGGAGCCCCCAACGGGGGTGATTCAATCGCTCTGGAACGCCCCCTTCGGGGGCTTGTGCCATGCGGACGCCGGATCCCAGGGCTCCCTTTGGTCGCCCTGGGCTACTGCTGGCTCGCCCGCATTCGCGGGCTGCGGCGGCCGGAGATGTGGGCAAAGATCA
>VGYV01000644.1 GCA_016872855.1 Planctomycetota bacterium | reverse complement strand
GAGGCGGCCGAGGCGGAGGGCTTCGTCGTATTCGGGGCTGCCGGGCCGGGCGCCGCTGGCGCCGAAAACGGTCACGATGTGGGGCAACGGGACCTCCGGGAGGCTGCGAGCCGCGAGCTACGAGCCACGAGCCTCAAGACAGGGAGCGAAGAACGCTCTCCCGGCCTGAGGCTCGAAGCTCGGCGCTCGTGGCTCGCCGCTCGAAGCTAATCTATGGTGAGGACGCACTTGGCCGCGCCCGTGTTCTCCGCCTCGTCGCTCACGCGGACGACGATGGAGTGCTCGCCCTTGGGGAGGGCGGTGATTCTGAGGCTGAGGGCCTCGGCCTGCCCGTCGAAGATGCCGTCCACCGGGGTGATGCTCACCCAGTCGCCGCCGTCAATCGAGCACTCGCCGCCGGCCAGGCCGCAGCCGGCATCGCTGCACTTGCCCGTGACCGTGATCGTGCCGTCCTTGGCCACGCGGGCCGCCAGGTCGGTGACGGCCGGCGGCGTGTTGTCCACCAGGAAGGCGTCGGTGATCTTCTCGCCCTCCTGAGCCTGGCTGGGCGGGTTGGTGGGCGAGTCGCTGGCCACGACGCGGATGCGATACGACCCGTCGGGCACCGCGTGGGTGTCCCAGTCGTAGAACGTCGCGTTCAGCTTGCCCTCGAGCTTCTTCCAGTTCTTTTCGTCCTCGCCGCGGAAGTAGACGGCGTAGACCAGGTCATCCTTGTTGGGGTCGGAGGCCTGCCAGAAGATTCGGACGGTTTCGGCGAAGGGGCCGCGCGGGGATGGGGGTCGCCGGGCGCCGCCCGGGGCGCCGGGCATGGGACCGGGCTGGGACATGGACGTGCCCGACATGGGCATGCCGCCTGTGGTGGGCATGGGCATGGGCTTGCGCGGCTTGGGGGGGCGCTGGAGTTGCACCTGCGCGATGACGGGCCGGCGGTTGCTCTGGGCGTAGCAGAGGGCGATCTCGTCGAAGACAGGCGTTGCTCCCCCGGCGCCGGCCTTGAGGGTGACGCGGTACTGGATGAAACGTGCGGCGGGGCTGAGCACGTGGTCGCCCACGGCGCGGGTCAGCTCGGCCGACCAGGGGCTCCAGGTGTCGTCGGGCGTCGCCGCGTTGCCGCTGCGGGTCGCCACGGTCACGCTCGCGCCCGCGGGCACGCGGGCGTCCCAGCTCACCACACCCCAGCGGCTGTGGGTCTGCGAATCATGCACTGTGGAGACGAGTGTGCCCGTGGCCACGTGGTCGGCGGCGACCTCGTAGACGCGGCCCGAGTTGGCCGTGGCGAGGAGCAGGCGGCCCTTGGCGACGGCCAGGGCCGTGATCTGGGCATCGTCCAGATTGGCCAGGCGGACCACCTGGTTGCCCTCGATGCTATAGAGGCGGCCGTCGTTGCCCGTGCCCGCATAGAGGCGGTCGTTGTGCCACGCGAGGGAGTAGAAGGACACGCCCGTTATGCCGACGATGCGCAGCACGTCGCCGTCCGGCATCAGGCGGTAGATGGCGTTGCCGCCCGTTGGCCGAGGCGCCGCTGCCGAGGGCTCTGCCGGCGCGGGCGAGGGGGGTGATGAACCGGGGCCATCCCCTGGCGCGTCCCCGGCATCCTGCCCTCTGATGGTGAACGTGCGGGTCCCCATCGGCGAGGGGCCGGGCGTCGTTGGGGCGGTGGAGGCCGCGGTGGTGCCTGCTGGGCCTGCCGTGGCGAAGAGGAGGCGGCCCTGGCGGTCGAGGGCCAACGCCCGAATGTCCGAGCCCTCGGCGTCGTAGGCCAGACGGGTCTCGCCCTTCGGGCTCACGTGGTAGAGCAAGCCGTCCTTGTCGCTGCCCGCGTAGAGCGAGCCGTCGGGGGCGAGGAGCAGGCTGAGCAGGTGGCGCGAGCCGGCCGAGAGGAGCGTGGTGGCCTTCCCCTTCGGCGCGATCTTCAGCGCCTTGCCGTTCGGGCCGGTCGCGGCGTAGACCGTGCCGTCGGAGCCGACGGCGATGGCCCAGATGTAGGGGTCGTCGCCCTTGTGAATCGCCTCGGCCTTGCCGTCGGCCCCGATGCGGTAGAGCGTGCCCGATGGGGCGGCGGAGACGTAGACCGCATCGTCGGCGCCCACGGCGACCGCCAGGACCTCGAGGTCGGTCTTGACGGGCGAGGTGAAGACGGTTTCCACCTTGTCGCCTGTGATGCGGAGCAGCTTCGGCTCGGTGCCCGAGGCGGCGTAGACGGCGCCCTTGCTGTCCGCGGCCAGCGCCCAGATGTGGGGCACGGGGTCCTTCAGCAGCGGCTTCAGGTCAGGCGCGAGCGCGACTTGGCCCAGCGAGAGGACGCTCACGGCCTTCGCCTGGCCCTTGTCGAAATCGGCCGCGCTGGTCTCCACCCATTTCTCCACGGGCACCCCGCGGGCCGCCGCGCCGCAACACACAAGAAGACATAGAAGCAGTCGTCTTGCCATTTCAGGGTCTCTCCTTCGGGCGAACGGTGAGGGGCAGGGCGTGGTTGCCGGACACGACGAAGGGCGTCTCGACCGAGGCGCTGATGGACTTGCCGGTGAGGGTGAGGCCAGTGGTTCTGGACGAGGCGATGACAGGGAGCATCGAGGCAGGGAGGGAGGGCAGCTCGATGCTGCGCATCGCCACGCCGCGGTCGGGCAGCTTCATGCGGATGCACAAGCCGCGCTGCGACACCTGGCGGCGGAGGATCTCCACCAGGTGGTCGAGGTCGCGGGCCACGAACTGGTGCGGGGCCTCGGCGCGGTCGAGGCGTTCGGCCATCGCCGCGTCGCACACCATCACCGAGGCGCTGCCCGCCGGAAAATCGTCGGGCAGCTTCAGCTCGAGCACCTGGAGCACGGGCTCCTTCTTGTGCGGGCGCAGCGTGGCGATGGCGCGAACCGTGTCGCCGGGGCGGACCTCGTTGCGTTCGAGGCGGACCGCCTCGACGCGGGCCAGGGCGGCCTCGGCGGCGACCTGGAGGTCGGCGGTGACGCGCTCGACGGGGACGGAGCCGAACTCGTTGAGGCCGAGGGCGCCGAGGGGCTGAATCACGTCGTTGAGCGCCCCGAAGAGCGAGCCGCTGCTGGCGAGGCCGGCGTAGACGTTCTCGACAACGATGGGCGGGCGCTTGGCCAGGTGAATGGTCGCCTTGAGCCGCAGCGTGTTCTCCCTCGGCAGCTCGCCGCGGACGAGCAGGGCGTTGAACAGGAACATCCCGACGATGCGCGAGGTCAGGCGCGGGTGGTCGAACACGCGGCAGCGATAGACCTCCTCCCCCTGCATGTCGGCGCGCACCAGGCGGGCCTCGACCGGGATCATCGGCGGCGGCTCGCCCAGCTTGCCCACGACCGCCGCTTGCATATCGGCGGTCAGGCGGCCAACCGTCTTCAGGGCGCCCGCGAGCTTGAACGACCGCATCTGGCTCGGGAAGCAGTACTGCACCGAGGCCGTGGCCATCGGCACGCACACGCGGCCCTCGCCCATCATCGGGTGCCCGAAGGCGAGCACGGCGTCGCCCAACACGTCGGTGCACGTGCCCACGCCGCTCATCTCCACGTCGCCCTCGGCCATGCGGATGGCCAGGGCGGCCCCCGGCTCCAGCTTCACCTTCTCGGGGTCGTCGCTGGAGGCCCCGCCGCCCTGGACTGGGAAGAGGCCGAGGGGCTCCAGCTCCTTGCGTGCCAGCTCGAAGGCCGGCTCCGTGAGGCCGCTCACGCAGAGCGGCGTCTGAAGGCGGTACAGCGTGGCCGCGCCGGCGGCCAACCTGTCCCACGACGGCTGCTGCCCACCGACTGCCACATCCGCAATGGTTCGCTGGCCGATGGCGAATGGGGCGTCGAGCCGGGCCTCGGCCTTGTCCCCCTTCTTCTCGGCGGCGGGCGAGAGCAGCGCGGCGTACATGTTCTCGATCGGCGTGAAGCCGCACACAGGCTCCTTCGGGAAGCCCCAGCCGTAGGCCACGGCGCCCGCCAGCTTGTGCCCGTCGCCCACCTTCAGGTAGACGGGGCTGCCGCTCATCCCCGCGATCACACCCGTCTTCTCAAGCCCCGCGCCGCTCATCCGGCAGATGATGATGTCCTGCTTTGGCATCGCGTTCCGCAGCACGCCGAGCACCTCGACCTCGAAGCGCTCCACCTTGCTGCCCTGGAACACCGACAGGCCGTAGCCCGTCATCCCCCGCTTGATCTCATCCGCCGCCAGATAGTTGGCGGGCAGCCCCCCGGCACGTGCCAGCACGCCCGCAAGCAGCACCGCGGCGAACCACGCAAAGGGAAGTCTCATTCGCTTACTCCTCAAGCATTTCGCACAGATCACTCAGCATCGCCGCATGATATGAACTACGCCCGCGCCGGTCAAGCGCGAGTCGTCGCGAAGCCGAAGTCCCAGTGTTGCTCAGTGTGGCTCAGAGTCGCTCAATTGCCATTTGGCGATTCTCGGCCTTCCGGCTCAGTGTTGCTCAGTGTTGTCCAGAGTCGCTCAATTGCCGTTTGGCGATTCTCGCCCTTCCGGCTCAGAGTCGCCCAGAGTCGCGCAGAGTCGCTCAACATTGCGCCACGCGCTCAACCCGGGGGGAGGGGGGCGGCTCCCCAACCGCTCTTGGCATCGAGCCTCTCTCCCCCCAGTACAACGAAATCCGGCCCCTCAGATGAGCGGCCTGGAGTTGTAACAAATTGTAACCAGCCGCAAGCGCCCATCCCCACAGCACTTAGAAACTATCTCAAAACCCACGCGGGCTGCGTTGCCGGCGCCAGCGGGGCGGATGCAAGGCGCGGCGACGCAAGCGATGCCACGGAGCGCATCGCTGAGGAGACGCAA
>VGYV01000643.1 GCA_016872855.1 Planctomycetota bacterium | reverse complement strand
CCGGCCTGCTCTATCCCACCGAGCTGATGGTGCCTTGGCGAGCGTGGCGCTGGAAGGAGCTGTTGCGGGAAGGCTCGGACGACGCATTCGTGGCCCGGCTCGAGACCCACGCCCGCCGCGGCTGGCCCCTCATGGCCCCCGCAGCCCTCGCCGCCCTCGAGCGCGACCTCGGCCGCCGGCTCCGGCCCCTGCCCCCCGGCCGGCCGCGCACGACCTGAGGGAGGCGATGGGGCGCGGCGACGACGCCCTTGACAGCAGGGGGGCATGGGGGTAGATTGCCTCGTGCCACTTATGGAGGCGGCCCGTGCTGATTCCGTACGGCGTGGACAATCCGATGGGCCGGCTGCCGTGGATGAACTGGGCGCTCATCGCGGCGAACGTGGCGGTGTACTTCGGCGAGCGGCTTGGCATCGTTGCCACGATTCCCTTGGATGTCTATGGCACCGTGCCCGCCGATCTGCACTGGTACCAGCCCCTGACTTCGGCGTTCCTTCACGCCGGGCCCTTCCATCTGTTCGGAAACATGCTCTTCCTGTGGACGTTCGGGAACAACGTGAACGACCGGATGGGGCACTTGCGTTACCTGGGGGCCTACCTGGCATTCGCGTACCTGTCGGACCTCGCGCACGCGCTGCTGGCCACGGGCAATATGGCCGACGTGCCCTGCATCGGCGCCTCGGGCGCCGTCTACGGCGTCATCGGCACCTATCTCACCTTCTATCCTATCAACGACGTGAAGGTCTTCTTTTTCCTGGTCTTCGTCACCGGCACGTTCCGCTGCTCGGCCTTCTGGATCATTGGCTTCTACGTCGCGTGGGATCTCTGGGACGCTCTGGCGGGCAGCTACGGCGCGGTGGCGGTGATGGCCCACCTGGCGGGCTTCGGGGTCGGGGCCGGGCTGGGGATGCTGCTGCTGTCGCGGGACTGGGTGGAACGGGACGAGTACGACCTGCTCTCGCGTCTGCGTGGCAGGCGGGGGCCGAGCCTGGCGGAGCAGTTTGCGCGGAAGCAGGGCGTCCAGCCCGCGGCCGTGAGCGAGGCGGATGCCGAGAAGCTGGCGGCCGCGGACCGGATGCGGGCCGCCCTCCAGACCCAGATCGAGGCAGGCGACTTCGCCGCCGCGAGCGAACTGTACGGGGCGTTTCTCAAGGCGTTCCCCGGCGAGGCGCTGAACGAGACCCCGCACATCGCCTTGGCGAACTGGCTCCTGCGCGCGGGTCGGCAGTCGGAGGCGGCCGCGGCGTTCCACCACTTCGCGCGCACCCACCCGCAGCACGCGCAGGCGGCGCACGCGCTCTACTCGGCAGGCGTCCTCTACGGGCAGAAGCTCGGCCAGCCGGCCCGTGGCCAGGCGCTGCTCGAGGAGGCGGCGACGCGGCTGCGCGACCCGGCGAAGGCCCGCCGCGCCCGCGACATGGCCGATGCGCTGGATGCCCAGGGCGCAGCCAACTCCGTCAGAAGTTCAGGAATTTGACTCGGGCGACCACCTCGGCCTGGGTCAGCTTGCGGTCCAGGGGCAGGATGACGTAGGCCCCGTGGGCGTCCTTGCTGTCGAGGATGACGAGGCGGGGGTTGGGCTCGGTGTGGCCGCGGCGGCAGGGGTGGTGGCCGGTGACGATGAGGTCGGCGCCCAGGCGTTGCGCGAACTCTGTTGTGACGCCGCTCGAGAGGTCGCGGCCCCAGGCCAGATGAAACGCCGGGGTGCCGCGCCCCATATCCATGTCGGGCGAGGCCTCGGTGAACAGCTCGCGGCTGAACTGGTCCACGTAGCGGGCATCGGGCAGCGAATGGCAGAAGAAGAGGCCGGTCCGGGTGGCGGCGGCCCAGGGGAAGGAGCGCAGGAAGCGGTTATATGCCTTGCGGACGACGTCCTTGTTGAACTGGTAGGCCTCCTCCAGCGCGGCATCGAAGGCGCGGAGGACGGAGCGCCCCTGCTTCATGATCTCGAGGCCGTAAAGCTCCGACAGGTCGTGGTTGCCCAGGAGGATGTGCACCTGGGCCGGGCACACGGTCTTGTAGATCGCCACCTCCTCGAGGAGCCGATAGGAGTGGTCGGCGGTGTCGCTGTACATGGCGTGAAGGACTTCCTGGAGGATGAGGTGGCGCTGGGGGTGGTGGGGCAGGTCGGCGAGGCGGACGATGCGCTGGAAGTTGGCCATGTTGCCGTGGAGGTCGCCTGTGAACATCACGTCGCCGGCCTCGGGCAGCTCGATGAGGCGGCCGCGGCGCAGCGGGTCCTGCTCGTTGAGGGTGGCGGCGCGGGCCATCAGTTGCATCACGTAGTCGGGCGGGCGTGGGGCGGGCTCAGCCATGGTGCGATTTCCCCTTGACAGGTGAGGCGGCGAGGCGCTCGTGCAGGAGCGAGTGCCGCTCGCGGATGCGGGCATTGCGCACGGCGAGGGCCACGGCGCGCTTCGTGCCCACGAGGACCACGAGGCGCTTGCCGCGCGTGACCGCCGTGTAAAGCAGGTTCCGCTGGAGCATCAGGTAGTGCTGGGTGAGGAGTGGGACGACGACGGCGGGATACTCGCTCCCCTGGGCCTTGTGGATGGTGACGGCGTAGGCTGGGACGAGTTCGGCCCACTCCTCGGGGCCGTAGGCCAGCTCTCGCTCGTCCATTCGCACGAGCATCTGGTTCGCCTCAGGCGCGAGGTGCACCACGCGGCCCAGGTCGCCGTTGAAAACCTCTTTGTCGTAGTTGTTGCGGATCTGCATCACCTTGTCGCCGACGCGGAACGTGCGGCCGCCGAGGGCGTGCTGCTGGCCCCTCGGGTTCAGGCGCTCTTGGAGGCGGGCGTTGAGGGCCTGGGCGCCCACGGTGCCCTTGTGCATGGGGGCGACCACCTGGATGTCCCCGATGGGGTCGAGGCCGTAGCGGGCGGGCAGCCGGCGGGCGCACAGGTCGAGCACCGTCTCCGCCGCCGCCTCCGGGTCCTCGCGCTCGAGGAAGAAGAAGTCGCGCTCGGCTTCATCGCGCGGAGTCTTCAGAAGGGGCATCTCCCCGCAGTTGATGCGGTGGGCGTTGGCCACGATGAGGCTGGCGGCGGCCTGGCGGAAGATTTCGGTGAGGCGCGCCACGCCGGCGACGCCCGACTCGATGACGTCGCGGAGCACGCTCCCCGGCCCCACGGAGGGCAGTTGGTCCACGTCGCCGACCAGGATGAGCAGCGTCTGCGGCCGCAACGCGCGGGCCAGGTGGCACGTGAGCAGGATGTCGAGCATCGAAGCCTCGTCCACGATCACGGCCTCGGCCTGGAGCGGGTTGCGCTCATTCACCTCAAACTCGTGGGTGCGGGGCTGGTACTTGAGCAGGCGATGAAGGGTCATCGCCTCGGCTCGGGTGGCCTCGGCCAGGCGCTTGGCCGCGCGGCCAGTGGGCGCGCCGAGCGCGACGCGAAGCTTGCGCGCCCGGAAGATCTCCACGAGGCAGCGGAGCACCGTGGTCTTGCCCACGCCCGGCCCGCCGGTGATGACCGTGAGCTTGCCGGCCACGGCCTTGCGAATCGCCTCCCGCTGGCCCTCCGACAGCTCGATGCTCACCTTGCCCTCGACCCAGGCGAGGGCGCGCTCCGCGTCAATCGCGGGGAACGCGGCGCGGCAGGCCGCCAGCGCGCGGAGGGAGCGGGCGGCATCCGTCTCCGCCGCGTGGAGGGCGGGCAGGTAGACGGGGCGGACGGAATGGCCGTCCTCGCGGACGAGTTCGCCCGCGGCCACCTGGGCCTCGACGGCCGCCTCGACCTGTTCGGACGGGAGTTCGAGCGTCTTGGCCGCCGCGGCCACGAGCGGCTCCTGGGGGCAGCACACGTGCCCCTCGTCGCCCATCTCCTGAAGGGCGTAGACCACGCCGGCGGCGGCCCGCTGCGGCGAGTCCCGCGCGATGCCCATGTTCTGCGCAATGCGGTCCGCCGTGCGGAAGCCCACGCCAAAGATGTCCGACGCCAGGCGGTACGGGTTGTCCCGCACCACGCTCACCGTGGAGCTGCCGTACTCCTTGTAGATGCGGCCAGCCACGCCCGGCGTCACGCCGTACTCGTGGAGGAACACCATCACCTCGCGGAGGCCCTTCTGCGCGGCATACGCCTCCACGATCTGCTGCTGCCGCTTCGGACCGATGCCGTCCACCTCCCGCAGCCGGCCCGGCTCGCGCTCGATCACCGCGAGGGTCTGGTCGCCGAAGCGGCGGACCAGCCGCTTCGCCAGCTCAGGCCCGATGCCGTGCACCAGGCCCGAGCCGAGGTAGCGCTCGATCCCCCGAGCACTCGTGGGCGTGACCACCTCGTAGTGGTCCACCTCGAACTGGCGGCCGTACTTCTTGTGAACGGTCCAGCGCCCGTCGAGCCGCAGTGCCTCGCCCTCCTTGAGTTCGAGGAGCTTGCCGCGGGCCGTCACCAGGTCCCGCTGCCCCTCGGCCCGCAGGCGCACCACCGCGTACGCGCCGTCGGGCGCGGCGAACACCACCCGCTCCACTGTGCCGTGGAGGGCCTCGGTCGTATCGCTGGGGCTGGACAGGGACATTCTCGGCTCCGGGGGGCGCCGGCGATTATAGCCGCCCCGCCGGGCCGTGTCAATGAGCTTGACCGGCGCGGCGATTCCTGTATGATACCCCGGGCATCAACGAAGGAGCCGGCCCGTTCGGAGTCCTGCCTTCAGGCAGTCTTCTCCCCCCGGGAGCCGACCAAGACTGCCTGAAGGCAGGACTCCAAACAAGGACACGGCCCGTTCGGGGGCATTGCGCATGGAACTCCGCAAGGCATATCGCAGCGTCGAGCAGAAGCTCCGGGAGCTGGCG
>VGYV01000642.1 GCA_016872855.1 Planctomycetota bacterium | reverse complement strand
CGATGGACGAGATTTCTGCCCTCGCCCAGCTCCACGACCACGCCGTATATCTCCATTCCGGCGACACTTACATCGTGAACAAGCTCGACCTCGAGAAGAAGATCGCCTTCGTCGAGCGCAAGGACCTCGACTACTACACCCAGTCCATTCAGTCCTCGCAGATACGGATTGACGGCAAAGAGCGTGAGGAGCCCTGGGGCGGCGGCACCATCGGCTTCGGCGACGTGACCGTGACCACCCACATCCCGATGTTCAAGAAGGTCAGGTTCAGCAGCCGCGACAGCCTGGGCTTCGAGAAGCTCGAGCTCCCGCCCCAGGAACTGGAGACCGTCGCCCTCTGGCTCGCCCCGTCCGACCATGCCCGCCAAGTCGTCGCCGAGCAGAAGCGTGTCTTCGCCGAGGGGCTGATTGGCATCGCCAACGCCCTGGTCGAGGTCGCCCCGATGTTCGTCATGTGCGACGTGCAAGACATTGGCACCACAGTAGATGCGACGAATCTCGGCAAGGACGCGATCTTCCTCTACGACCGCTACCCCGGCGGCATGGGCTACGCCGAACGCTGCTCCGAGGCCATCGGCGACCTCCTCAAGTCGGTCCACACCGTCGTCAGCCAATGTGCATGTCGTGACGGCTGCCCGAGCTGCGTCGGCGCGGCGGTCCCCTCGTTCGCCCTGGGCGACCTGGATTCCTCCGTCCGCGGGCGCATCCCGGACAAGGAGGCGGCCCTCCTCATCCTCCACGACCTCCTCGGCCTCGCCCCCTACCTCCCCCGCCCGCTCCCCCACCCTGACCTGCCGGACCGCCTGCCCCCGGCCCGCTGATTGTCCCTGCTCAATGTGGCTCAAAGTGGACCAAAGTGGCTCAACCACCGTTTGGCCATCCTCGCCCCTCCGGGGCGGTCCAGCCCAATGTGGCTCAAAGTGGCTCAATTCTGCGCCACGCGCACCATCAGCGGGGTGGGGGGGCGCCCCTGCCCAGAGGCCAGGAAGCACCAGGAGCCAGGAACCCAACTTCCGAGCAAACAACATCTTACACACCCCGATGCCCCGGATTGGAGTCTCCTCCACGAGTCGTCTCCACCCTATGAGGGAATCGCGCACTGAACAGCTTTCATTTACTGAACATGAAAGGCGACCGGACGCCGTAAGTATCTGCTATTACGACAGTTCGGGTCCGGCAACTGGGCCGGCAAGAAAAGCTCTCAAATCGCTCTGACCGAGCTTTGTACGGGCTTTCGCTCCTCCTCGGCCCCCCTGCCCCGGCGGGGAAGCGGCACACAGGAACGCCGCAGCAGCGCCGCCCGCGCTAGCCTCGCGCCGGCGACACAGGATTAGGAAGGGCGGCGCGCGGGGGGATGGAGGCGAGGGCGGCGCAATGGAGTGGCCAAACCCTCGCTCCACAGGCGCAGAGCCGGTGGGGCCACGAAACCTGCCAGGAGTTCCGGCCTGCACCTCTCCAACCTGGCCCGGCCTGCGGGTGCGTGCAATCTCTACGGTTGGACGTGAGGGGTCTGAGCCTCCGCAGGAGGCGGCGGAGTAAAGCCTCATCCTTCGCCAAGCTCAGGACGGGCTTTATTCCGCCGCCCCGAACAGGGCTGGGCCTATCCTCCAAAGCTCGCCTTCCTCAATGCCTTGCCCCGGCAGCCCTTATGGAGCGTAGCCCGCATTTCTCACCAGCCCGGGGCACACGCCCGCCAACGGGTCATTCTGAGCGCAGTGAAACGGAGCGAAGAATCTCCGAGGGGAACTCACTGCGGCGACACAGTGTACTTGCGGGGCAACGGCTCTCTCCCTTGGGAGATTCTTCGCTACGCTCAGAATGACAGAAGGGGGCCGTCTCCCCCATCCCGGGCGCGAGCGTGGTGAGAAATGCGGGGTAGGAGTCTACACGCACCCCGGCTTGCATTCGTCTTACCCCCGCGCGATAATGCGGCACAATGCAGTTCAGCGTGGTCGGCGACGTCAGGATCAAACGCTTCCTGGACTAAGGAGATGACGACGAGCCACCGAAAGCCTGAACTCAAGTTTGCCCTCTGCGTCCACACGGACGACCCGGACCTGCTCACCCTGCGCAGGGTCTATCGCGTCCTGCCCGATGAGAGCGCGGCGCGATCGGACTGCATTCGGGTAGTTGACAACGAAGGCGAGGACTACCTCTACCCCGCCAGCTACTTCATCCTGGTGGATTTCCCGCCCGCGGTCGAGCGCGCCCTGCTGCGCTCCGTGCGCGGCGTGCGCCAGAAGCGCAGCGCACGGCGCGACGCCAGGTCGTTGCAGGCCACGTAGCCGCCGGGCATCGCGCCGCGCACCTCACAACTTGGCCGCGGTCGGAGGGTGCGTCCGTGGAAGCAATGGCTCTGGAATCCCTTGTCGCCAGCGCCTGGCGCTTGGATGGCTTTCTCACTGTTGTCCGGCATCCCGTGCGTGTGGAGCGTGCATACTCTGACGTGGATGTCGTAGGGGTCCGAGCTGATGGAACGGTTCGCATCGCAGAATGCAAGGCATACGGGCCGGCACGGGTGGTGTATGTCGATCGTCACGGAAGGGGCTGGTCGAGTTGGGCATTGAAGGAAGTTGCCCTCAGCAACCTCGCCCGCCTGTGGGGGAAGGAGAAGCCAGAGTGGTTGCCTGCCCTGCGAGATGTTAAGGCCGTGAAGTTCCACCTGGTCGGGAATGTCTGGTTCCCCAACAAGGATGCCCGCCGCAACGCAGAGAAACACCTTACGGCTACGGTGCGGCGGCAGTTGCCGAAATGCCTGAGGCGGAAGGCGCAGGGCTTCGTTACGTCGAGCCTCGACGTGCTGTTGGAGACAGTAGCGAGTCTTCGCGGGAACATCGTTGAGGAAGGGTGGGGCAAGCGCTTCGGCGATCCGCTGCTGGACGCTCTTCGCGAGCTGGTTCGCTATGCTCACGCGCAACCACAGGAAGGTGGACGGGTTGGCAGAGCCATTCCTGAGGACACGCGCCTCCGCCTCCTGACGGCCCTCTTCGCACCTCAGTAGGTCCGAGCTGGTCCATGCGTGCTCGTCTCCAACATCCGTTCCGTGCGCTGGTGCGTGGGCTCTCGCCCGACCGAGAGGGCCGACGGTGTGGGGAGCAAGGGGTGAAGCCGCACGGGTGGGGGGCCTCAATCCTGGCGCCAGCCGCCGACCTCTCGGATGACCGTCCTCGGCGCGGAGTCTGCGGCGGAGTTAGGCTTCCGGCAGAGCCGGGTGCCGTGGTGCACCGAGTCGTGAGGTTGACTGCGGTTAGGCATTGAGATAATATTCCATACTTGTACAACTGTGGAATCTTTTCGGAGAGGAGGCCAGATGGACGAACTCATTGTCCGAGTGTTGCGCACGGCGGCCTGTGTTCCACGGCTTCGCGTCCTTGCGCGTCTTGCGGGGGGCGAGGAGTTGACCCTTAGCAAGCTTGCCGGTGACTTGCGCCTCCGGCGCGACCAGGTGTGCGCGCACCTTGCGCGCCTCACCGCCGTGGGGCTCGTCAGGCGCCGCCGCTCCGGGCGCCGGTGCTACTGCATTGGCGGCTCCCCCTATGGACCGGACACGATCAGTGGCCAGGTCGCCTTGTGGCTTGGCGCCGCACTGCACCCCCACGGGGCGTCGTCGCATGCGCCCGGCCCGCCTGGAGGCCGCAGAAGACACGCCATCGGCGGATTGCAGCCGATCTACGGCACCCTCCTTGATGCGGCCACAGCTTTCACTCACCCGCGTCGCATCCAACTCCTGCGCCGGCTTGCCTCCCCCACGCGGACGTCTGCCGAGGACCTCGCTCGCGAACTCCGGATGTCCTCCCCAGCGCTGAGCCGACACGCGGTCAAGCTTGTTCGGCGAGGGTACGTTCGCGCCCTGCGTGCAGGGCATCGCCTGTCCTACCAACTCGCTGGCACGGCCAAGACACAGTATCACGAGCAGTTGTTGGAGATCGTGCGAAGGCACTGGGGCGAGCAGGGACTGAGCGCCTGACGGAGCGTGCTCTGTGTTTGTGGGGTCGAGGGTACAAGGTTCCACACTTGTACAAGTATGGAATCTTGTACCGCACTGCTTGCGGGGGCGGTCGCCGCGCGTGGGGCCACGCCTCGCCTCGGCCGCCCTTTCCAGGCTCGCGCCTCGCCTGCCTCGGAGTGCCCGCTTCGTTGAAGCGCCTGCCCAGGGGCCGTATAATGCTCTGCACGGCAAGGCCGACGGGAGGTGTCGTCGAAGGAGATGCCCCAGTGGTCATGAGCCGCGCTCTGCCAGTGATCGCAGCGATCTCCGCAATCGTCTCAGCAAGCACCCAAGCGGGCGAGAAGCTCCCCGTGGGCGTCGTGAGCCACGTCAAGGTGCTCTCGGACAAGGTGGAGGACGTCTCAAGTCTCGAGGCCTGGAAGAAGTCGTTCATCAGGGACAGCCTGAGCGACCGCGACAAGGCGCTGGCCGTGTGGGAATCGGTCGTGCGGTTCCAGCACCAGGACAGCCCGCCCGTCGAATACCTCCAGCTCGAGAACGCCGTGCTCGACGCGCTGAAGATGTTCAACGTCTACGGCTACTCGATGTGCGGCAACGCGGCGTCGCACGTGCAGTCGCTCGCCCGCGCGGCGGGGCTGGAGGCCCGGGGGTGGACGATTCAGGGCCACGTGGTGCCCGAGGTGTCCTGGGGCGGCAAGTGGCACCTGCTCGATGCGTCGCTGATCAACTACTTCCCGAAGCCCGACGGCGACCTGGCGAGCGTCGAGGAGATCGCGGCGGCTATCAAGGAGTGGTATGACAAGAACCCCGGCTTCAAGGGCGACGACGCGAAGCTGCGGAAG
>VGYV01000641.1 GCA_016872855.1 Planctomycetota bacterium | reverse complement strand
CAACCGTATCCAGGGGCCAGTCCCTCCCTTGCCAAGGCTAACACGCCAACTGCCGCTTAAGGAGTCTCACGTGGCCCCCCGTTCGATCCAGAATCGTGGCGAGTTATTTAGCCGAGGCCTTCGAAGCCTACGGTTGCAGGTTCCAGTCCTGCCGGAGGACGTGCCACGGGCAGCCTATGCTGTGCAGAGTTGCCAGCCCTGAGCCCCGAGGTCTGTGTCGTCTCCTTCATTCTCTGGCCACATATCGAGGGCGCCATCAGCCGTGGTCCGATTGACGAATGTGCAGCTTCCGGCGTTCGGCATCGAACGGGACTTCCCGGAGCTCCCACTGGAGACCTATGAGGCGTGCACGGCGTCTGCCGCGCGGCGCTTGAGCGAGGCTGGCCTGCACTGCCTGGTCGTCTACGGGGATCGGGAGCACTTCGCGAACCTGGCTTATCTCGCGGGCTTCGACCCGCGGTTCGAGGAGGCGCTCTTCCTGCTGGACGCGCGGGGGCGCAAGCTCCTCGTCGTCGGCAACGAGTCGCTGGGCTACCTCCCTGACCCCCGGCTCGGCTACGAGGTCGCGCACTTCCAGGAGTTTAGCCTGCTCGGGCAGCCCCGCGTTGCGTCGCGCCCCTTGCGTGAGCTCCCCGGCGACTTCGGGATCAGGGCAGGGACCCTGGTCGGCTGCGTCGGGTGGAAGTACTTCGACGGGAGGTGAAGAACATCCTCTCGCATCTGCGCGTGGCTACCGCCGTCCGCCCTTTCTCCGCAGTCCGTCCTGGCGAGGCGATGAGAGCAGCAGTATCTTCTGCCCTAGTGTTCCCCACTCGACACAGCGGGCCGCATGCCTCATTGTCCCGGACTGAATCCCTGGCCTGCTACTCGGACAGGCCCCATCGAAAGATGTCATCGAGGGCATTCTTCGGGGTCGAGCGTCACTTGGCCAACGGCCATTCGACTCCCCTTCAGGAAAATCACAAGGGTCAGGCGACTTGCCAGCAGATCTTCGCGTGGCATCACGGTCGCGAGACCCTCGGGCGAGCTATGGCACAAGCTCGAGGGCGCCCGCGTCGCGGCCCTTGCCCGCCGGCGGGCGGCCGCAGAAGTCCCGATGCTGCGGTCCGTCGAACTCCCAGGCATAAAGTTCCTCGATGGTGGTCTTCGCATCGGCCAGCGTGCCGCGGCACACGCGCAGGAAGTCAATCGCGCCGGCGAGATAACGCCCCTTCGCGCCCTTGCCCACGAGAAAGTCGGCCGGGTTCGCAAGCGAGCCGTCCATGCGCTCGCCGCGGGAGCCCATTGCCGGCAATGGGCGCTCCGTCGCCATCTTGCCGTCGAGGTAGACGCGCAGGACCTTCGCACCGCGGTCGCATTCGGCGACCAGGTGGTGCCAGCGGCCGTCGTTGACCCGCTCGCGCGTGCCGGTGGAGGCCGCGGCGTCGCCGCGGACGAGGAAGGTGATCCGCCCGTCGCCATCGAGGGACAATTCGTAGCCTCGCTCGGCCATCTTCGAGACCAGTGTGCCGCTCGTGTGCCCAGGCTCGGTCCTGAAGTAGGTCTCGATAAGGAAGCTTGTGTCGGCAATGTCCACGGTCCTCTTCTCTTGGCTTGGCACGACCGAGTCCTTGGCAGGCCCCCTGCCCTCCAGGCGGAACGGCTTCGCAATCTCCTCCTGGCTCAACACGAGATGCTGGTCTTTGCCGTTCAGGCGAAGCGCCCCTTGGGTCCAGTCCTCCAGCGGGCCGTCAACGTAGTCCTCGGCCTTCATGTTCACGGCCTTGAGCGGGTAGCGCGGGGTCTTCCAGTAGTCGTCGCGCCCGACGTAGTAGGGGGTCATGTACCAGTGCTCGTCAATGACCTGGGTGGGGTCCTTCTGATTGCGGGTGAAGTGCCACTCGCCGACGGGGGCATAGAGTCCCCAGGGCACGAAGACCTTGACGCCGGCGTCCAGCGCGGCAGAATCGGGCGCGAGGCGGAAGTCGTGCTTCGCGGGGTCGCGGAGCACGGGCCTCTCGCTCATCTCGCCGACGCCTGCGGCGAGGGCAGCATGCTCAGCGAGCGCCTTGCGA
Source organism: Planctomycetota bacterium (assembly GCA_016872855.1). Taxonomy (GTDB): domain Bacteria; phylum Planctomycetota; class PUPC01; order DSUN01; family DSUN01; genus DSUN01. Next base: position 2,737 of record VGYV01000641.1, on the reverse strand, counting down.
AACGACGCGAGGCCGCCGTGCCAGCGGCCCGAGGGCTCGAAGGAGGCGAACTTGTCGCTCACGTCGTGGAAGACGTTCTGAGCGTAGGCGTTGGTCTCGAAGGCGAACTGCTCCTTCTGCGGCCCGGCGTCGGCCGCATTGCCCTCCGCCTCTGACTTCACGGGCTGGGCGTGCCAGAAGAGCCACTCGCCAATGCCGCTCCAGACGTTGCCGAGGAACTTGTCGCGCCCGGCGTGCGGCGCCTGCCGCCGCGTGCCCTTCACGAAGTTGTAGATCGTGTTGTTGAAGAAGGCGTTCTCGTAGCTGATGATCTCCTGGAAGGCCGCGGTGTTGCCCAGGCGGCTGAGCGGGTCCGACGACTTGCCCCAGGCGATGTTGTTGAAGAGGTAGTTCTTGAAGCTGCCGTCGAGGTAGTATGCGTGGCCGAACCGCGCCCAGCCGGGCCGGTTGGGATCGAGCATGCCGAAGTTCCGGTACCCGCCCGGGTTGCCGCTGACATTGCTGTAGACGTAGAAGGGGCCACCCTGCCAGGTCTCGATGCCCCCGAAGTCGTCGTTGCTGAGGAGAGAGTCTGTCACCTGGTTGTGGTGGATGAGGATTCGGGAGAGCGGGCAGTCCCTCAAGGAGCCGCTCCTCTTCGCCCCAGCCACATTGATCCCGCCGCTGTAGCACTTGTCGAGGATGTTGCCTGCGACGTGGGCCGTCTGCGGGTTCAGGATGTCAATGGCGAACCCCAGGTTGAAGCGTGTCGGTCGCAGGCCGATCATCTGGAGCTTGTTGCGCAGAACCTTGACGTCGTAGAGGAGGCCGGTCTGGGGCACTGTTTCTCCCCAGGGCGACCCCTCGAGGATGTGGAAGCCGCCGCGGTCCGTGAAGCGCACATCGTTGTCCGACACGACGACCTGGTCAATCGCATCTTCCTTAGCGGGCGCCTTCATGCGGACAGCCGTGCTGACGTGCTCGAAGAGGCAGTGAGACACGCGGATGTCCTTGCCCGGACCCAGCAGGCGGATGCACGCCGAGTCCAGTGCCTCGCCCTGAGCATAGGCCACACCATCGAGGCGCCAGTGCACGTTGGTGAACCGGAACGTCAGCCCCGTGACCTGGGCATGGCTCATGCCTCTGCTGTCGAGCAGGTTGAGGTGTCGGGCGGCTTCGACGCGAGTGGAGTTGGGGTCGCCATCCCCCGGCAGGCGCAGGTAGAGTCGCCCGCCATCGCCCTTCTTGTCGAACCAGAACTCGCCCTCCGGGTCATCCAGGCAGTGGGGCTTGTCCTCGAGGTAGTAGCGGCAGAACTTGACGATCTTGTAGCTGCCGGCGGCGCCCCATCGGCCTCCGAAGCCCAGCCCCCTCTTTGCGGTGTCCACGGTTTCGACTCGGACGGGATAGGGCGCTCCCATGACCCAGCCGTGCTCGGTCCAAAGGATGGCATCCTTATAGTAGTCGGCTGGCCTGGTCAGGTGTTCGCTGTCGACGCCCAGGTGGAGCTTCGTGCCGCCGCTCGCCTCGGTGAAGACGTCGAAGGGCCTCATCCCCTGGTAGTCCCAATGCCACCATTCGCTCTTGACATCGTCTGGGTCGGAGACCTTCCAGTTGGGCGTGCGCGCGAGCGGAATCCGCGCCACCTTGCCCTCGGGGCCAACGGTCCAGAGGCATCGGGGAGCGAAATCGAGGTCCGCCCACCAGACCTTCTGGGATTCTGGGATGTCCTTGTGACCCGCGCCCCGCTTCCAGCCGGTGACGGCCTCTGAACCGCACAGGACGGCATCACCCGTGCCCCACGACGGGTCGCTGGTGAGGCGCGTCGGCCCCTCGGCAGTGCCCTGCTCGCCGGCTGGGACGATGAGCTAGCCGCGGTACGCCACCCCGCGCTTGAAGACATACTACTCTGGCCACAAATCATGTAGCACCTCAGGCACGGTGCCCGAAGGGAGAGTCCCGTTTGGAGTGCGGCCTTCAGGCCGTATCTGGGCGTACGGGCTGAAGCCCGCACTCCGAACGCGCGCTACGTGATTTGTGGCCAGAGTAGTAGGTCGTAGGGCCGCGATGGGCCTTCGCCTGCTCGCCTGCCGCGGGGTCCCAGGGATGGTGCTTCCAGGGCTTCTCCGGCGATGCCCCGTCATTGGCGTCGCTGCCCGTTGCGAAATCTATGTAGCGAACGGTCTTGCCCGCGGCAAACACGAACGGCTCGGGCGCCCACTCCGGGCCGCCCGTGGGCAGCACCTTGGCATGCGGCTTCTGCCAGGAGAAGGCGGCGCCCTGGCCGGCCAGAGACCCGGCGCCCGCGAGTGACAGCATGACGCCCACCGAGAACGCACACGCTATGGGCCGCCTCGCTCGCGGGACGCGCCTCACCTGCGCTCCTCCAGCCTGTTCACCGAGGCGTTTTCTACGCACCCTCGGTGTAGTGCTTCTTCCTGAGCAGACTGCGGGACCGCTCCCAGAGCTTCTCGACGAACTTCATGGTAGCTCGGTCGGTGGGGGCCATGGCGCCCAGCTCGCGTCGGAAGAGGCGGACTTCGGACCTGAATGCCCCCGCCAAGCTGTCCTGGGTGCCGGCCAAGCCGCGAAGCCGCGCCCCGAGGTCGAGGTACTTGCCCAGATTCTCGGGGTCCTCCTCGCGCGTGAGATCCTTGATCTTCTGGACGAGCTCGACGCCTTCCTCAGGGGTCTTCATGGCCTTGAGGCGCTCCGCGAAGAGATCTTCGAGCCCTTTCGGAGCCGCTCGGCCCGCTCG
>VGYV01000640.1 GCA_016872855.1 Planctomycetota bacterium | reverse complement strand
CGGCTGAAGCCGCCGGCTAGATCCTGTTGTCCCTTCGGGACAGGAACGGAAGACTAGCCCGCCCCTGTTGTCCCTTTATTCGTGGGGAGCTGTACTAAGAGAGGGCTCATCCGACTGAAGCGGTCCTTCCGGGGGGAGGAGCTGGGGGCAAAGCCCCCAGGGCCTTCGGAACAGCACAGGGCACACCAGAGGAGAAGATCGCTTGAGTCGGATGAGCCCTTTCGGAGGGGATGAGCGGCGAGGCCCCCGGCCTCGGGGTCGGATGAGGCTGAGAAAATTTTCGGGCGGGGACTTGACAAGTAATTCGGTATGTGGTATACTCTGAGCGTGACCAAGTGTGGCGCTTGCCATCACCTGGCCAAAGGGTCAGCCGCGGACACGCTGGCCCAGTGGCTGCCGGAGGGCAGCCGCTGCACACTCACCTTTCTCCGCAAATCCTGAACTGACAGCGGATTGTGGCCAGGACAGCGCCCACGTGGGCCGGCTATCCGTGGCCACAGGAGGTGCCTATCGCCTGAGACCGTGCGGAAAAAGACTCCCGGAGTCTTTTTGGGGAGTAGGACATCGTGACACTGGGAGGGTGAAGGAGCAAGGAGATGGAGACGATGCGGATGGTTCCAGGGTTCGGGCGGTCGGCGACAGCGGACGCGACGTGGTGGGCGCTGGAGGCGGCGGGCCAGAAGGCTGTGAAGTGGCTGTGGCCGGGGCGAGTGCCGCTTGGGCGGATGACGCTGCTGATCGGGGACCCTGGGCGCGGCAAGTCGTTGCTGGCGCTCGACATGGCGGCGCGCGTGACCCGTGGGGCGGCGTGGCCGGACCAGGGGGCGCCAGGCGCCGAGTCTCTAGTGGCGAGCGGGACGGGGAACGGGCCAGGTGGGGAGGAGCGGGCGCCGGCGGGGGAGCGCCGCATGCCGGTGTTTGGGCCGCCCGAGGCGGCCCCCGAGCCCCTGGACCCGGCGCTCGCGGAGCTGGCCGGGGTGGTTGACTGGCCGCCGGAGACGGAGCCCGACGCCGGAGAGGCGGGAGTGGAGGCGGCGAAGACGGAAGCGGAGCCGCCGGAGGCGAGGCCCGAGACGCCGAACCCGGTGGGGAGCGTGGTGCTGCTGAGTGCGGAGGATGACCCTGGGGACACTATACTGCCGCGCCTGAGGGCGGCGGGGGGCGACCCCGAGCGGGTGGTCATCCTTCATTCGCTGCGGCGGCTGACCGACGGCAAGCGGCTGACGTTCTCCCTGTCGCGCGACCTGTCGCTGCTGGACTATGAGATGCGTGCGCGTGGGGACGTGCGGCTGGTGGTCTTCGATCCGGTGACGGCGTACCTGGGGGGGCTGCACGGGCACAGCAACGCGGAGGTGCAGGATTTGCTGGCGCCGGTGCGGGAACTGGCGGAGAACCGCGGCGCGGCGGTCCTCGGGATCAGCCACCTGACGAAGAAGAGCGACGTGGCGTTGCTGTACCGGGCGATGGGGAGTCTGGCGTTTGTGGCCGCGTCGCGTTCGGTGTGGGTGGTGGGGCCGGACCGGCGGGAGGCTGGGCGGATGCTGTTCCTGCCCGTCAAGTGCAACCTGGTGGGCGGGGCGACGGGTCTGGCCTATCGCATCGTGGGGTCGGAGGGGGACCCGGCGGTGCCCGTGTTGGCGTGGGAGGCGGAAGCGGTGGCGGAGGAGGCGGAGGAGGCGCTGGGGGCCGTGCGCCGCGCGCCGGCGGGTGAATTGGCGGCGATGTGGCTTCGGGGCCTGCTTGCGGCGGGGCCGAGGGCGACCCGAGACGTGGAGCGCCTGGCGGCCGCGGTCGGCATCTCCCCGACGGCGCTGCGGAAGGCGCGCAAGGCGCTGGGAGTTGAGGGACACCACAGCGGTGCCGGCAATGCCTGGGCACTGAGCCTGCCGGAGCGCGAGACGGCCAGCCCGGTGGCTACGGAAGCGCGGGCTGCGATGTCTGAGGCGGTGGCAGCCGGCGCGGTGACTGGGGCGGGCGGAGCCTGACGTGCCTGACGGGTTTGACTCGCGCCCCGGCAAGGCGAGGGGGAGGGGCGCGAGTCAATTCCCGAACCGGCTCCCTCCCGTCTCGCGGCATAAGGGTTTCGCAGTACAACACTTGTGGAAATGCCGATCAAGGTGTGCCGCGTCGGCTTGACTCGCGCCCCGGGAAGGGGGGAAAAAGGGCGCGAGTCAATTTCCGCCCCTCTCGTCCTCGTCGTCGTCCTCGAATCCCTACTGCCCACCTGTTCCCTATTCGACGACGAGGACGACGACGACCACGACGACGAATGAGGGAGCCGGTTGGGGCCAGGCGGGTGGCCTTGCCTGTGAGCAGGATGGTCGTTGACATTGGGGGAGCGGGGCCGTATAATCCCACGTGCGGGCGGCGCGGGCGGGGTGCGCGGGGCGCGGGGATTGCCCTAAGGGTATATCTGGTGAGGGCTTGCGTCGCCTGAGGCCGCCTTGATGCGAAGAATTTGTGGAACTTTTCGCGCGCCGGATCGTCTAATGTAGCGGAAGAGCGAAGCCGATGGCCGAAGTGGACGCGGCGGACGAGCTTCTGGTCGCTCAGGCCCAGCGGGGCGACGCGGCGGCCTTCGGGCGGCTCGTCGAGCGATACCAGGACGCGCTGTTCAACGGCGTGCACCGGATGGTGAGCCAACGGGAGGACGCCGAGGACCTGGCGCAGGAGGCGTTCGTCAAGGCATTCCGCGGCATCGGGGCCTTCGAGGGGCGGTCGAGCTTCTACACGTGGCTCTACTCGATCGCCTACAACGTGGTAGTGAGCCACAGGAGAAAGGTCGGCTCCGCACGCCATCTGAACCCCCTGCCGCTGCACGAGGGGGCCGAGGGCGGCGGACGCGGCTACGAGGCCGAGGACGACGCTGAGCGTCCCGACGCGACGGTGGAGCGGGCCGAGCTGCACGAGCGGCTCGAGGTGGCCATCGCGGGGCTCGAGGGCGACTATCGAGAGGTGGTTGTGATGCGGGACATCGAGGGCTTCGATTACCAGGCGATTGCCGAAGTGCTTGGGTGCCCCGAGGGCACCGTGAAGTCGCGGCTCCACAGGGCACGCCAGGCGCTTCGAGAGCAGCTCAAGGACCTGCTGGCATGACGAAGGACGAGGTTCGCACCCAGCTTTCGGCGTACCTGGACGGCGAGCTCGGCGAGGCCGAGCGCCGCGCGGTGGAGGCGGCCCTGGCCGCCGACGCCGCGCTGCGCGCCGAGCTGGACCAGCTCCGCCGCACAGCCGAACTCGTCCGCTCCCTGCCGCGTGCCAGCGCTCCCGCGGGCTTCGCGGCGCGGGTGCTGGCCGCCATCGCCCCTGCGCGGCAGGTCTCCCGTCCGTGGCTTCGGACCTGGCGGCCGGCCGCGATTGCGGCCGCAGCGTGCCTCCTCCTTAGCCTTGCCCTCCTCCTGCTGCCGCGCCCGGACGGCGAGCGGCACGTCGCCCGCGACATCACGCCCGCGCGCGAGGAGGCCAAGGGGGTGGCAAAGGCAGATAAAGCGGCTGCCCCGGCCCCCGAGGCCCCCCGCGACCGCGAGGGCGCCACGGCGGCGGACAAGTTGGAGGCAATGGGAGAATGCCTGGCCCGCACCGACGACGGGGTGGCGACCCGCGCGCGCGTCAGTGGCACGGGCTATGCCGCAGCCCCTACGGCGCCCGCCCCGGGCGAGCGGCCCGCGCTGGCCGATGCAAAGGAAGGGTGGGGCGGACGCGGCGGCGCCGGCGTGCCCAAGCCGGGCATCGCCACTGAACGAAAGACCACGGCCCATGCCGAGGGGGAGCGCGCCCAGGGCGACGACGCTCGCAGGGACCTGAAGCTCGCGGAAGCCAAGACGCCCGCGCCCAAGCTCACGGCCGGGCCGCCAGCCGCCAGGCCCAAAGTGGCGGCCACCGCCGAGGCCCCGACGGAGGAGGCGGCGAAGTTCGATTCCGAGGCCCACGCGGCGCCCACCCTCGCCGAGCTGCGGGAGGCGAAGAGGGGGGCCGACGAGGCTCAAGACCCACTCGCCGGCGAGAAGCGCCGCGCGGTGGACCGCCAGGAGCTGATGGACGCCATCGAGCGCGAGTACCGCGTCGCCCAGAGCCCGCCTGGCGCGCCTCGCCGTGCCTTGCCCCCCGCCGCCGGCGGCGCGGGCAAGGCCACGGCCGCGGCAGGACGCCTCGAGATGCGGCTGGCCTACGCCGACCTGGCCCGCTGCCTGGCCGACTGGCAGGCGGCACTCGACGCGGCGAACGTGGTCTACGCCGTGCGGCCCGTGGGCAGCGGGGAGTTTGTGATCGAGGCCACGCTGGCCGCGCCCGAGGCCCGCGCCCTCCTTGTCCGCCTGGCCGGCCCCGCGAAGGGCAAGGAGCAGGAGAAGGTGGAACAGGGCGCGGCCGCGCAGGTCACGGAGCCGCAGAGGGCCGTGGGGGCCGCGAACGCCTTCAAGCTTGCCAAGGACGCCCCTCCGCCAATGGTGCACCTGGTCCTGCGCTTCACCCGCGCCGAGGGGCAGGACGCCCCTCCCGCCGAGCCGGCCGAGAAGCAGAAGTAAGAGAACGGGGCGGGGACCTTTCTGGCAGAGAGGTCCCCGCCCCGAACCCCGCCCGCCAGAGACTCCCGAACCAACCGGTGTTCAGCGATTCGGCGGCGCGCACGGCGCACCAAGACCGCCTGAAGGCGGGACTCCGAACGAAAACGCCCTTGTTTGGAGTCCCGCCTTCACGGCCTGTCGATTTACCCGGAACTGCGGATGCAGACAACGGAGGTCCAGGACCTGCCGCGGCGCGTCGCCGTGAGAAGACGCGGTGAGCCGGAGAAGGTCGCCTCAGCACGACGTGCTGCCGGTGC